>JAPLDN010000241.1 GCA_026391755.1 Bacteroidota bacterium | reverse complement strand
ATGTACCAGCTGTCCCTGTTGGTTTTAAAACAGGCCTGTTAGTTCCGGTGTTTGACCTTTGAACTACGATAGGATTTGACGCTGTTCCGGTAGCTGTAATAGCAGGAGGATCCTCGGTTGAAACAAGATCATCATCCGCAATAAAAGTCACACCACCGGTTCCGACACCTGCATTATTTAAAGCATTTATTGCAGCAGTGAAAGTTGCATAATCCCCACCGGAAGATTTAATGGTTTTTATGCCTGTCAGTGGTGTGGGAACTTCATCAACTACTACTTTATCCAACCATACATCATAGCTTCCCCATGAGGCAGTGACTTCAAAACCAAACTGGGCATTAGAAACCTTGTAGGTTACAGGAATACTAACCGTCACCTTTGTCCAGGCATAGCCAGGGGCAGAAATGGTCTGAATGTCACTATAACTTGTACCTCCATTATTTGACCCCCGAACTTTAAAAACCACACCGCTTGAAGCGCTCAAAGCAAAATAGAAAGAAATTCGCGGGTATGAAGAAGCCGACAGGTCAATGTTCCCGGTTGTCAGCTGATCTTTCTGTGTTGCTTTGGCATTATAGTCATTATACCATGCAACAGAACTTCCATCGTAAGCTCCTGTTGGAGTGGTAGGAGTTCCATTACTTGTGGAAGACCATGCAGCACCGCTCCAGGTGTTTTTTGCCCAATATATTGGGTCTGTTCCTGAAGATCCCCCTGTAGCTGTAGTGTGTGTGATTGACCACCCGGATGGTGTGGCTGGGGATCCACTCCAGGTTCCCTCAAAACTTTCACTTAAATATGTCTGGGCAATTGTTCCCAGACTTAAAAATAATGCGAAAGAAAAAAGTAAAAATTTTTTCATAACTATGGTTTTTGGTTAGTTACAGGATTTTTCAAATATCTTCATAATAACTATGTAAAGGGTAAGAGAAGTATGGAGACACCAATACCAGCAAAACATTTATGAGGTCCTGCAATTTTAAAAATGGTGTAAAATCAAAAGGCTTCTTGTAGCAATGAAGAACCAAATATAAAAAAATCCCCTGAGGTCAACAAAAATCTGCTGTAAGTCTGCAATATGTATTTGGATTAAATCTAATTTGAAATGAAAATAGCACCTGTTTCTTTGCTGAAAAAACTAAACTGCATTATTTATCACGAAAGGGAGTCGCAACAGGAATGGGTAGAGTTCTATTTATTACTTTTATACGTTAAGCTGTAAACTGACTGATTGCATGAGGATTTATCACTGAATTCTCCGCAAGGAATCCCAAGGAACAGCATCTAATTACCAAACGAAGCATTTTGTCTGAAGAAAATTTTATAGAGAGGCTTAAGCAAGGCGATCAGACAGCCTACGGGGAACTTCTGAAACAATATTCCGACAGGGCCTATAATACGGCGCTCGGACTGCTTCAGAACAGGGAAGATGCTGAAGATATCACCCAGGAGGTCTTTGCCGAGGTGTTCCAGTCCATTTCAGGTTTCAAAGGCCAATCAAAACTTTCAACCTGGATCTACAGGATAGCTGTTACAAAATCCCTGGAGCTGATCCGCAGCAGGAGCCGGAGCAAACGCTCGGGGATCATCCTGAGCCTTTTCGGGAAGGAAGACCAGTTCCACGTTCCAAACAATGAACCTTTCTACCATCCGGGCATAAGCCTTGAACACAAGGAAATGTCGGCTATACTGTTCGATGCTATCCGCAGACTTCCCTTAAACCAGAGAACGGCTTTCACACTGAATAAACTGGAAAACCTCAGCTACGCCGAACTGGCTGAAGTGATGGAGGTCTCTGTTCCTTCGGTGGAATCCCTGCTGTTCAGGGCCAAACAAAGACTCAGGGAACTACTGGGCAATTACTACGAACAAAATATGAAATAAGCGCAAGTTTTTCTGAATTTAAACATCAAAGAGATATGAACGCAAAGGAACGATTTACCGATGACGTGATGAGTAGCCTGGATGGAGCCGATCGTGCCACCTTGGATCAAAGTGTCAGGGAGGATATCTTGAGAGGGATGCAGGGTGCGGGATACGGGATGCGGGATGCGGGATACAGGATTGATTCTCTGAAATTCAGCCTGGTGTGGAAGATTGCCGCTATCATGCTTTTGCTGATCAGCCTGAATGTTTTCACCATGATGCACTTCAGCAAATCAACAGTGAGCAGTTTGAATGCCACCAAATCGGTTGCCCTTGAATATTTTTCATATATAAACCATTATAATCTTTAAGATATGAAGAACGCCAGACTATATAAGATCATTATCATCCTGCTGGTGGTTTTGAACCTCTTCACCCTTGCCTTCAT
>JAPLDN010000385.1 GCA_026391755.1 Bacteroidota bacterium | reverse complement strand
ACGCCCAGTCTCAAAGAGCTCTCCGGGTGCTTCCAGGACGACATGCCCGTGTTTATATTCGCCCGAAGGAATTAATACCTTATGCCAGAAAAAGAATTTAAAAGCGGCTATCTCGGGGAATTCAAAATAATAAAAAATAGGTACGTCTTTGGCAGCATAAATGATCTCCCTGTTCCTGCAATCGTAGATCCTTTTCATCTCGCCCAGGAGGGTGTTCAGCCAGTTCTCAAAAGTGAACCCGTCCTTCCCTATAGCCAGGGTCTTGAACGAGACCTGGTCTGACTGGAAATTCAAGGCTTCGTCCATCGAGATGCTGTAGTGTGAGCAGATCTTCTTCAGCTCCTCCAGTGTCAGGTCTTTCTGCCCCCTGATCCTGCGGTACGCGCTGTCGTAACTTATTCCGAGCAACTCCGAAAGATCGTGGACAAATGAAATATTGGGTGCAAGTTTACTTTTTATAAGATCAAAAAGAGTTTCCTGTATACCGGAATTTTTATTCATAATGTTCAGGTTGGATCTGGTAAAGATAGGTAAAATAAAACATAAAAGTCAAGAGCTGATGAGGATATGTAAGTAAGGCGCTTCGCACCGATGCAGGGTACAAGATGCAGGATATCTTGCATCTTGCATCCTGAATCATGCATCCATTTAGCACGACCTTCAACTTTAAAAAACCATTCCATGCAAATTAAGCACGGAAGAACGTCGGTTTTTGCGAATCCTGCAAATGCTCACCATACAAATTGGCCGATTTCGGATTTTATGCAATAATTAGCATCCTTTTGGTGTAAATCCATTTTGATTCCCACTTTCATGGGATTAATTTTGAACGAAAGATCCAAAAACAGAACGCATGAAAAACATTACCGGAAATCTGGCTACGTACCTGTCGGCTGGGATCCTCCTTTCTTTTGGAATCATTTATTTATTCAGGAACAGCTTTATGCCCTATCACTCTGCCGCAGTTTCCATGAATTGGTCCCAGGTTGACCCGGCCACCCGGTACCTGATCCTTGCATTGATGAGAGCTGCTTCGGGGGGATTCATTTCATTGGCTTTCGCAATGATCTTCATGCAATTTAAATTTACGCGTTGCCAGATCTCCTGGATACCTGTATTGATCCTTATCATCGGTACTATCGCGATGATCTGTATTTCCTATGCCACTCTCATTATCAGCCTGCATACCCCCGGCAGACCCCCTGTAACTGAAGCGATCATTGGGGAAGTATTGCTTATCATTGGATTTTTCTTTAACCGTAAACATGTTCAAAAACCTGGTTCATTATGAGAACAACTTTACTCATTGCAGTATTGATCCTTTGTTTGGCCGGTCCTGCAGCAGCGCAAAAAGACTCGATCTCAAAAAAGAAACTGTACAAGGCCTGGCTGAAGCTGAACACGGAACCATCAAGGCAAAAAGGAGTACTTTTTGAGATAAAGGAATCCTCGGTGGTACTCTCCGATGCTCAAAAACATGCAGATTATATTGATGGCAAATTCACTGTTTCCAATTTAATGTCAGCTCTATCGAGAAAATTCATATCAGGAGGAAGCGTAATATCAACAGGGGGGCTTTAATCGGCATGGCTACCGGGTTTGTGGCGGGTACAATTACAGGAGCATTCCTTGGCCATAATGTCGGGGCCGCATTATGGGTAGGTTGCTGGGGTTTAGGCCTTGGTGCCGCCGTTGGCGCAGCTATAGGCTCAGTGAAAATTTCCATCCCCATTCACGGGGACCAGGCAAAATTCAATGAAAACCGAAAAAAACTGAGGTCTTATGCTTTGAATTATCGCTATACTATGGTTCCGCCGGCACATTTTACAAGGATGCAAAATAATGTGACTGATACCGATGGCAACGTGTATCATACCCTTGCTCTTGCAGGCCAGGTATGGATGGCCCGGAACCTGATTGTTACACACTACCGTAACGGGGAAACCATTACCAATATAAAGGCCAACGGTGATTGGAGGAAAGCTGCAGCGGGCGCTACCTGCAACTATGTAAATGATTCTTCAGTAAGCAATAACAATGGCAATCTGTATAACTGGAATGCCATGAACGACAAGCGCGGTCTTTGCCCGAAGGGATGGCATGTACCATCATTATCAGAATGGTCATCGCTTGTCACCTGTCTCGGAGGCGAATCAGCAGCAGGTAAAAGACTAGCTGAAGCCATACCTGCCGTTACAGGAAGCCTGAGCGAGGATCCTTTTGCCTTGCCAGGGAGGTTCCGCTATGCCAACGGAGAATACTCATCCGCAAAAGGATTATCCTATCAGTGGTGGTCTTCCACCCCTGCTGACAACCTTACAGGGAAAGCTTTTTATATGGGCAATGCCGACGGGGGGATCATGTTTACTAATACCGATAAACAATCAGGGCTGCCTGTGAGGTGTTTGAGGGATTGAAAGGAAAAAGCTGGTGATCAGGTAAAAAAACTTTTACCTATCTTTGCATCCTCAAATCTGCCAACACATCTATACATGTCAATAGAAATATATTTCGCAGGGCCAAAGAAGGTCTGCGCAAAGCTCGAAGGATTTACCGTTGAAACCGACCAGGCTGTGCGTGCCGGTGGAGAAGGCAGCTCCCCTACCCCATTCGCATTATTCCTTTCATCCCTGGGAACCTGCGCAGGGATCTATGTTAAGGGATTTTGCGACCAGCGCGGGCTGCCGACCCAGGATGTGAGCCTCAGCCTTGACTACAATATCAACCCTGCAACCAAGAATATCGGCAAATTCATTATCAAGATCTTCATTCCTTCACATTTCCCTGAGAAATATGATTCAGCCCTGGTACAATCGGCCTCTCTTTGCGCAGTAAAACGCCACCTGGACCCTGCCATCGAGAATGAGATCATTATTGTAAGGAAGTAAACAAGAGCATCCAATTTATTATAATTCCATTTTTTATGAAAAAGAAACATACCGGATTCAATTCCGCACTTGTACATGGTGAGGGATTCAAAGATCCCCATGGCAGCGTGATCATGCCCATCTACCAGACCTCGACCTTCGCGTTTGACAGCGCCGAACACGGAGCCCGCCTGTTTTCGGGCGAAAGCGACGGCTACATTTATACCCGTATTGACAACCCCACAACCCTCGATCTTGAAAAGACCATCGCCATGCTTGAACACGGGCATGACGGGATAGCCACTTCGTCGGGAATGGCTGCAGTAAATACCGTTTACATGAGTTACCTGGGAGCAGGAAAGCATATTGTAAGTCACAATGCAGTTTACGGCCCTGCACGCGGTATCATGGAAGGTACATACGCAAGGTTTGGAGTGGAGTCCACCTATATCGACACCACCGACCTCGAGCAGGTACGAAAAGCCATCCGCCCCAACACAAGTCTTATTTATCTTGAATCTCCGGCCAATCCGACTATGGGAATTTCGGATATCCCGGCAATCTGTGAGATCGCACATCAGCATAACATCCCTGTTTGTGTTGACAATACCTTCTGCAGTCCGTACCTTCAGAATCCTTTGGACCAGGGTGCGGATATCGTTCTCCATTCCCTTACGAAATTCCTCAACGGCCATGCCGATATCGTAGGCGGGATGATCGTTGTAAAGGATCCGGCTGAATATAAAAAGATCCGCACCATGATGGTAAACCTGGGCTGCAATATGGACCCCCACCAGGCTTTCCTGACACGCCGCGGACTAAAGACACTGGCTATCCGCCTCGACCGTGCACAGGAAAATGCCATTAAAGTGGCCGAATACCTCGAAAAACATCCAAAAGTTGAATGGGTGCTTTATCCCGGCCTCAAATCTCATCCGCAGTATGAACTCGGAAAGAAAATGATGCGCGGTCCCGGGGCTATGATCTCATTCGGACTGAAAGGCGGGCTTGAAGCCGGTCGCAAGATGATGAACGCTGTTGAATTCTGCGTGCTTGCAGTTTCACTCGGAGGCATAGAAACCCTCATCCAGCATCCCGCATCCATGACCCATTCAAAACTCTCTCCCGAAGCAAGGAAGCAGGGAGGTATCTCTGATGAACTGGTAAGGTTCTCAGTCGGTATCGAAGAAGTTGAAGATATTCTCGCCGACGTGGAGCAGGCCCTGGAGAAAGTCTGAAGAAAATTATCATTTCCTGCAAAAAGTCAGAAGTTGCAAGCCTGATCTTGCAGTTTTTACAAATTCATCTTCAAACAGTAAGTTGATTTTGGATTTTCCGCAAACCGATTCCTCCATATCCTGAGAATCAATTAGGGTTCCTGCTATTTCTGAAATAAATTCGTATGGTAAAGTTTAAACTTTACGGTATGAAAATATTATTCATTATTGCAACAACCCATGGGGACCTCTTTTATTCAATTACCTACCTGACATCAATTTTGATGGTGGCAGCAATGACAATCTATATCGGATTCGACAAGGGGTATCCTAAAATTTCCTGGTTCTTGCTGGTAATGTCCGGTGGCCTATTTTTCATCATTGGTGAAAAAGCATTCTCATACTCATCAGGACAATGGATGCAGGTGTTTCAGGGTTTTCCTTTGCCGCCAACGCAGAAAAAGACCATTCTGGGTGGAATTCTTGGATTATTTGCAGGTTTGATCCTGGCCAAAATATGGCTGCGGTTTCACAGGCCCATACTTGATAATTTCGCCATCGCTTTACCGCTTGCCATGGCCATATCACGCATCGGATGCCTGATGGCCGGATGTTGCTTCGGTACAACAACAAATTTGCCATGGGGGATTAATTATGGCTCATCATCCATGGTATATCATTCTCACATGCTGAAAGGACTGGTTCATTTTCACGATAAGATTTCGGCTGCTGTGCACCCCATACAGGTCTACGAGATGCTGGGATGTTTAATAATT
>JAPLDN010000432.1 GCA_026391755.1 Bacteroidota bacterium | reverse complement strand
TAGAACCGGATACATTTTTCGAGTTGCTGAAGCTGGCTGACATCGATGTATGCTGTTTCATTGACGATAACAACTTCAATTAGTCCTGTTTCCTGCAGTGAGTTGATAAATGATGTCTCAATATTCCAACTGCTGCAGAACTCATCTATTGCTATGTGGTTTGCTATTTGCATGGCCTAAGGTTTAATGGATGAGTCAGACAATTCAGTGAACAACGCTTTTTGTTTGTCTGTCAGATTGGTAGGAATTTTGACGTGATAGGTAACATACAAATCTCCGGCTTCTCCTTCACTTTTGTATACCGGAAATCCCTTGCCTTTAAGTTTTACTTTACTTTCGTTTTGTGTTTCGGGCTTTACCTTCAACTTTACCTGTCCGTCTAGGGTATCAATGGTTATTTCCCCACCAAGCACTGCTGTATACAGATGCAAATCAACAGAGGTATATAGATTGTTCCCCAAACGTTTAATTTTGGGGTGATTGGCAATTGAAAATGTAATATAGAGGTCCACGTTGGGTCCTCCATTGATTCCGGCACCTCCGTGCCCGGTGATTTTAATGGTCTGTCCATTTTCAATACCCGCCGGAACTGTGATTCTTATTTGTGTACCATTGACAGTTAAGGTTTGTTTGCGGGTTTTTAATGCATCAATAAGGTTTAAATGGATTTCAGAGCTGAAATCCTCCCCCCTGTATTTTACCTGCCTGCTTCTGCCTCCGCTTGCAGCACCACCAAACATGGATTCAAAAAAATCCGAAAAGTCAGCTCCTGATTGAGATCCTGCATTTCTTGTCCCGCGCGAACCGAACGATTGTCCCTGGTACTGTTTTGCCTTTTCAAATTCTTCAGCATGTTGCCAATCCTTACCATATTGATCGTATTTCTTCCGTTTTTCGGGATCGCTCAGTACTTCATTGGCTTCATTTATTTGCTGAAAATTCTTTTTCGCATCCTTGTCATTGGGATTCAAATCCGTATGAAACTTTCTGGCCAGTTTCCGATAAGCATTTTTGATCTCCTTTGGCGCAGCTGTTTTATTTATCCCTAATATTTTATAATAGTCAACGAAATCCATGAGTATATTGAATTGAGTTCATCATTCTTTATAAACTGGATAATCGGTATATCCTTTCTCATCATCTGTATAAAATAAATCCATCTTAAGGTCTGTCGACAATGGCCAATTATTTTTGAAACGGTCAACTAAATCGGGATTGTTAATAAATGGACGACCAAATGCAACAAGGTCGCCGAGCCCGCTTTCGATATCTGCAATTGCCCGCTGCTTGTCATATCCTCCTGAAAGAATAATTGTGTTTTTAAAGTTGTTGCGTATCAGTTTTTTTATTTTCACAGGCACTACGGGAGCTCCCATTGCCGAATGATCAACTATATGTATGTATGTAATACCAAGCTTATTGAGCTGCTCCGAAAGGAATTTGTATGTAACTTCTATTTCGGGATAATGAGGCATATCGCTTGCTACACCATAGGGTGATAAACGAATTCCTAGTTTCCCCTTTCCGATAGCATCGGCTACTGCAGTTGCCACCTCCAGTACAAACTTACATCTGTTTTCAATAGTTCCACCATAGTTGTCTTTGCGGATATTACTTACTGGCGAAAGAAACTGCTCAAGCAGATAACCGTTTGCCGCATGCAACTCGACGCCGTCAAAGCCTGCCTCAAGGGCATTTTTTGCAGCATGAACGAATTCTTCTTTTGTATGAATCAAATCCGAAGTACTCATCTCCTTGGGCAAAGGAAAATTCTGCAGTTGTTTTCTATCGGTCCACATTTGACCAGCAGGTCTTACCGCGGAAGGTGCAATTATACTGGCTCCTTCACTCATATTTAGGGAGTGGCTTATCCTGCCTGTATGCATCAATTGAACAACTATTTTACCTCCTGCATTGTGCACAGCGGAGGTAATCTTTTTCCAGCCTTCAACCTGTGGATTGCTGAAAATTCCCGGTATGCGTGCATAGCCAAGTCCATTTGGAGATGGAGATGTACCTTCAGTAATAATTAATCCGGCTTTGGAACGCTGTGCATAATATTCAGCCATCAGATTATTCGGGACATTCCCAATAGCCCTGCATCTGGTCATTGGCGCCATCACCATACGATTTTTCACCTCTATCGATCCAACCTTTTCAGGAGTAAATAATTTGTTTGTTTCCATTTGTCAATTTGTAACGTTTATTTGGTACAAGGCGATTGCAGTAAAGGTTTAGTCTATTCACTTATGCAATCGTAAAATTTATTTCTTAGCAAATTGGATCAATTCTGCATTGAACTTTTGTGTTTCCTCGAGGAACAAACTGTGACCACTGTTCTCAAAAGTTACTAAATGTGACTTTGCGATCCCGGTATTCATCTGTTCAGCCAGATCGAAAGAACATATTTTGTCTTTTTTACCATGCATAATCAACGTAGGAACCGTTATTTTCATCAGATCCTTCCTCAGATCAGTATCACGCAGTGCAATTAAACACTGAGCCGTTGCATGGGATGAAGCGCTTAAGCCGATGCCATTGAGCCAATTGCCTATCCCTTTGTTTAAGGAGGTTGCGGTAGCTGAGAATATTTTGGCAAAATCGGATAAAAGCTTTGGCCGGTCCTCGAAGTTCAATGCAATTAAATTGTCAACTGCGCTTTTGGGTAGATTGTATGGGAAATCCTCACATTGAGTCCAGCTTGGGGCTGCCGCTCCTGCCAAGACCAGTTTTGAGACATGAGCACCTTTATACTTTGACAAATAGCGAATGGCAATTGCCCCACCCATTGAAAATCCTACTAAAACAGCATCTTTAACATCCAGTTTTCTTAAAACTTTTTTTATATCTGTTGCATGTACATCATAATTGTATTCACCGAAGGGTTTGTCCGATTTGCCAAAACCTCTTAATGTAATGCCAATTACACGAAAATTTTTGTTTATTAGATCATTGTATTGATACTCATACATTTCGTCACTTAACGGCCAGCCATGTATAAGCACGATGGGTCTTCCTTCTCCGGCATCT
>JAPLDN010000409.1 GCA_026391755.1 Bacteroidota bacterium | reverse complement strand
GTAGTTGCGGCAAAACACAAACGAAGAACTTACATTCCCTCTTGGCAGGAATGCATCGGCAGGATTCCTCACTTCAAAAGCCTCGTTCTTCTCAAATTTCAGTGCCTTGCCGGTTTTGTACCTGAGGTTGGTGTTTGTATTACGATCACCGAGAACCTTTACCGGGTTTGTAACACGTATTGACCCGTGATCGGTTGTGATAATGAGGTTCACATCCTTTTCGCCCAGCCAGCGGATGATCTCATACAGGGGCGAATGCTGGAACCAGCTAACAGTGATTGAACGGTAAGCCTTTTCATCGTCGGCAAGCTCCCTGATGATCTCCATCTCGGTACGGGCATGCGAAAGCATATCCACAAAATTGTAAACGATAAAATTCAGTTTGTTCACCATCAGGTTCGGAAGCAGCTCAACTAGCTTGCGCCCGTATGTCTGGTTAAGGACCTTATAATATGAATATTTCACATCCCTGCCGTACCTCTTCAGGAGTTCCCCGAGAAGTTCCGATTCGAAATTATTCTTGGTTCCCTCCTCATCCTCATTTACCCAGTATTTCGGGTACTTACGTTCGATCTCGGTGGGAAGCAGTCCGGCAAATAAGGCATTCCTTGCATATTGGGTCACCGAAGGCAGAATACTGTAATATACATCTTCTTTCTCGACCCTGAAATTTTCCTCAAAGAAAGGCTGCAATATCTTCCACTGGTCATACCTGAGGTTGTCGACAAGGATCACAAATACCGGCTTGTTTTCGTCCATTACAGGGAACACTTTCTCCTTGACTAAATTATGCGACTGGACCGGCCTGGGGTTTACTTTTCCGTGCAGCCAGTCGATATAATTCCTTTCAACACACTTGCTGAAAACCTTGTTAGCTTCATTTTTCTGAAGTTGCAGCACCTGTTGCATGCTGTCGTCCATCGACTGTTCAAGCTTCAGCTCCCAGAAAACGATCTTTTTATAAACCTCGACCCATTCCTCGAAATTCAGGCGATTGCTGATCTCCATCCCTATATTCCGGAACTCCTGCTGGTACTGGAAATTGGTTTTCTCACTGATGAGCTTTTTATTCTCCAGGTTTTTCTTCAGGCAAAGCAGTATCTGGTTGGGTTTTACAGGCTTGATAAGGTAATCGGCTATATTTGATCCGATAGCATCTTCCATGATAGCCTCTTCCTCGCTCTTGGTGATCATGACCACCGGCAAGCCCGGCAGGTCGGCCTTGATCTTCATCAGGGTCTCAATACCTGATAACCCGGGCATCTGCTCATCAAGGAAAACGATACTAAATTGCCGGGCCTTGATCAGGTCCAATGCATCATAGCCACTATTGGCAGTTTCCACTTCATAACCCTTATCCCTGAGGAAAATAATATGCGGTTTTAAAAGGTCAATTTCATCATCAACCCACAATATACTGACTTTATCCATGTTTTTTTATTGTTAACCCCGGGATGCAGATGCGGCATTAGGCCTTGACCGGAATTTGATCTTTTCTATTAAGTATAAATGTCGTAAGTTTGCTTTTATTGTGGCCCTGGCCGTAATTTAGCATTCTTTTAACAAATTTAAATGAATTTCCGGGCAATCAATAAGATAAAAACGATAAACGACCCCGTCTACGGCTTCATTACCATCCCGTCAGAGCTGGTTTATGACATCATGGACCATCCCTGGTTCCAGCGCCTCAGGAGGATCAAACAACTGGGCCTGACCAACTACGTCTACCCCTCGGCCCACCATACCCGCTTCCAGCATGCACTCGGCGCCATGCACCTGATGAGACAGGCCGTTGGTGTGCTCAGGTCGAAAGGGATACAAATAAGCCACGAAGAGGCTGAAGGGCTTTGCATTGCAATACTGCTTCACGACATCGGCCACGGGCCCTTCTCACATACGCTCGAGCAATCGATAGTGAAAGGACTTTCACATGAGGATATCTCCGACCTGTTCATTGCCGGGCTTAATCATTTGTTTGAAGGAAAATTGGGACTTGCCGGCAAAATTTTCAGGGGGACCTATAGTAAAAAATTCCTTCACCAGCTGGTTTCAAGCCAGCTCGACATGGACCGCCTTGACTACCTTTCACGCGACAGTTTCTTCACCGGAGTCGCTGAAGGTACTATCAACACCGATCGCATCATTAATATGCTTACCGTTTCCGATGATGAACTGGTGGTAGAATCAAAGGGCATTTATTCCATTGAAAAGTTCATTATTGCCAGGAGGCTGATGTACTGGCAGGTATACCTGCACAAGGCTGTGCTTGCTGCCGACCAGATGCTTGTGAATATCCTGAAAAGGGCAAAATACCTGGGCGGAACCGAAAAAGATATCCCTTCTACCCCTGCTTTAAGGTATTTCCTTACTCATGATATAGGGAAAGAGGATTTTCTGAGAGATCCCGCCTGCCTTGAACGCTTTGCACTTCTCGATGATTTTGATGTGGTTACATCCATTAAACTCTGGATGGACCACCCCGACAAGGTGCTCTCTACCCTCTGCCGCTGCCTTATCAACAGGAACCTTTTCCGTATGGAAATGCAGAATGAAGCCTTTGATCCTGATTATATACTGCGGATTACTGCGTCCACAAAAAAGCAATACGGGCTTACATCCGAAGAAACATCCTTCTTTGTCAACACTGAAGTGGTAACTAACCATGCTTACAACCCCCGCCACGATAAAATACTGATCCGTACCGGCGACGGCAAACTTACCGATGTTGCCACTGCTTCAGAGCAGCTCGACATTGCTGTTCTCTCGACTACCGTCAGCAAACACCTGCTCAGTTATCCGAAGGATATAAAAATTTGATTTACAGAATATTATAAAATTCAAAAGGGCTGTTTCAAAAAAAATTGATAAATTTGCACCCCGTTAACCAAAAGCAATGGAGTTCAGTGCTCAACAGATAGCCGGATTCCTCAACGGAATAGTTGAGGGTAATGGCGAAACCAGGGTATCAAACCTTTCCAAGATCGAAGAAGGCAAACCGGGAACCATGACTTTCCTGGCCAATCCTAAATACACACAGTTTATTTATACGACCCAGGCATCCATTGTTGTAGTGAGTAAAGATTTTACTCCTTCCCAGGCTGTTGCCCCCACCCTCATCCGTGTTGACGACCCATACCAGAGCTTTGCAAAACTGCTTGAAATGTTCAACAGCATGACGGCAGGAAGGAAGGAAGTTTCTTCCCTTGCATTTATTGCAGGTTCTGCAAAAACAGGCAAGGACCTTTCGGTCGGGGCTTTCAGTTTCATTGGAGATAATGCCTTGCTGGGAGATAATGTGAGTATTTATCCCCAGGTATATATTGGCGACAATGTGAAGGTAGGGAATAACAGCACTATTTATCCCGGTGTGAAGATTTACCGTGACTGCGTAGTAGGAAATGACTGTACCCTGCATTCGGGAGTGATCATAGGCAGCGATGGTTTTGGCTTCGCGCCCCAGAGTGACAACAATTACCAGAAGGTTCCCCAGATCGGGAACGTAGTCCTTGAAGATCATGTTGAGATAGGATCAAACACTACCATTGACCGCGCAACCCTTGGATCGACAATTATAAGAAAGGGTGTGAAACTGGATAACCTGATCCAGATCGCCCACAATGTCGAAATTGGCGAAAACACGGTGATAGCCGCACAATCAGGCATTTCAGGGTCGACCAAGATCGGGAAGAACTGCATGATCGCAGGCCAGGTTGGCATTATCGGTCATATTACGATTGCCGATGGTGTGAAAATCGGAGCACAGTCGGGCATTGGAGGATCCATCACCGAGGAAGGCGCCATGGTCCTTGGCTCCCCTGCAATTGATGTTAAAAAAACAAGGAGAAATTATATCCATCTCTCAAACCTCGACGAGATCGTTAAAAGGATCAACCATTTAGAGAAAGTGCTAAAAGACCATAAAGAGTAAAACCGAACAGGAATTCATGAGTGATAAACAAAAAACGATAAAATCAGCCGTCAGTGTTTCAGGTGTGGGCCTGCATACTGGCCTTGACGTAACCCTGACCTTCAACCCTGCCCCGCCTAACCACGGCATTAAATTCAAGCGAACCGATCTAGGCAATAATGTCATCGTGGATGCCGATGTAGACCTTGTGGTTGACACTTCCCGCGGGACCAGCATTGAATACGAGGGATCGAGGTTCGACACAATTGAACATGTGATGGCTGCCCTCACAGGGCTGGAGATTGACAATGTGCTGATCGAGATGAACCAGTCGGAAACGCCTATCCTCGACGGCAGCTCACGTTTTTATGTTGAAGCACTTAGCGGCGTTGGTACAGTTGAACAAAATGCCCCCAGGAAATATTTCGAGCTCAACCAGATCATCACCTATACAAATCCAGAGAAAAAGGTCGAGATGATCGCAATGCCATCAAAGGATTACAGGCTCTCGGTCATGATCGACTACGAGTCGAGGGTTCTTCACTCACAAAATGCAACCCTTAACGACATCCGCAAATTTAAAGATGAAATTGCAAACTGCAGGACCTTTGTATTCCTTCACGAAATGGAATACCTCCTCAATAATAATCTCATTAAAGGAGGCGATCTCAGCAATGCCATCGTATTCGTAAATCGTGCCGTTTCAAAAGAAGAGCTTGACCACCTTGCCGGGATCTTTCATAAGCCAAAGGTTGAAGTGCTGCCCAGCGAAGGCATTCTGAACAACCTCGACCTGCAGTTCCCAAACGAACCTGCAAGGCATAAACTCCTGGATATTATCGGGGATCTCACCCTGGTTGGCATGCCCATAAAGGCACATATCATTGCCACGAGGCCGGGGCATTATTCGAATGTTCAGTTTGCAAAGCTGATAAAGAAACATATAAAAAAGGAGAAGAAGCACCAGGAAGGGCATAAATTCGACCTTACCAAGACGCTGTACGACATCAACCAGATCCAGAAGATGCTTCCTCACCGTTATCCCTTCCTGCTGATCGACCGTATTATAGAGATGGGAAGCGATTACGTGGTCGGACTGAAAAATGTGACCATTAACGAGGCCTTCTTCGTAGGCCATTTTCCACAGGAACCCGTGATGCCCGGAGTTCTGCAGATCGAAGCCATGGCGCAGACAGGCGGGATCCTCTCATTAAGCACAGTAGACGACCCGCATAATTACACTACCTTATTCGTTAAAATAGAAAACGTCAAGTTCAGAAGTAAAGTCGTGCCTGGCGATACCCTCGTATTCTTCAACCAATTGTCGGCCCCTATCCGCCGCGGATTGATTTCCATGAAAGGCGTGGCCTACGTTGGCAATAAAGTTGTGATGGAAGCTGATATGATGGCACAGGTAACCCGAAAATAAAATCCCATGAATCAACCTCTTGCATACGTAAATCCCCAGGCAAAAATTGCTCCCAATGTTGTGATTGAGCCCTTTGTGACCATCGATAAAAATGTGATCATTGAAGAAGGCACCTGGATTGGCCCCAATGTGACCATCATGGAAGGCGCCAGGATCGGAAAGAACTGCAAGATCTTTCCCGGTGCGGTGATCTCGGCCATTCCCCAGGACCTGAAATTCGGAGGAGAGGATACCATAGTCAGGATCGGAAACAACACCACCATCCGCGAATATGTCACGATAAACCGCGGAACCAAAGCAAGTTACGAAACCGTTATTGGCGACAACTGCCTGCTTATGGGCTACGTCCATATAGCCCATGACTGCGTTGTTGGCAATAATGTGATCATGGGAGGTTATTCAGCACTGGCCGGCCATATCTATCTTGACGACTGGGCTATCCTGGGAGGCGTGGTTGCCGTTCACCAGTTCGTTCATATCGGGGCCCATGCATTCATCGGAGGAGGTTCAGGGGTAAGCAAGGATGTTCCTCCATACACCAAAGCCGCCAGGGAACCCCTTTCGTATGTCGGGGTGAATTCCATCGGCCTGCGCCGCCGTGGCTTCAGTTCCGAAATGATCAATTATATCCAGGATATCTACCGTATTATCTTTGTCAGGGGCTACAACGTTTCAAAGGCAGTGCGAATGATTGAAACCGAGATGCCCGCCACTCCTGAGCGGGATGAGATCCTTTCGTTCATCGCCAATTCCTCCAGAGGAATAATGAAAGGCCTGACAAAACGTAAATCTTCAGACTGATCCGGGATCTTTTTCATGAATATTTATCTGGATGGCATTGGAAAAAAATTCAACACGGAGTGGATATTCCGGAATGTTTCCCTGGACCTTCATTCGGGTGAAACCTGCGCCATCCTTGGCCGCAACGGCTCAGGCAAATCAACCCTGCTCCAGATCATAGCCGGGAGCATCCATCCCACTTCAGGAAAAATAAAGTATGAACTCGACGGCAAAGAGATTCCCGACAACCTGGTATTCCGACAGCTTTCAATGGTTGCCCCTTACCTTGAGATCATAGAGGATTTCACCCTCGAGGAGATGCTGGATTTTCATTTTTCATTCAAACCCTATTTACCGGGAATGAATGCAAACAGGGTCAGGGAGATCCTTGACCTGAAAGTAAGAAAGTCCAAAGTTATACGGCAGTATTCTTCCGGGATGAAACAAAGGGTAAAGCTGGCCCTTGCGATGTTCAGCAATGTGCCCCTGCTCCTGCTTGACGAGCCTGTGATGAACCTCGATAAAGCCGGGATGGAATGGTATCTGCAGCTGGTGCGTGAATATGCAGGGGAGCGCACCTTGATAATATGTTCAAACCAGCAGGCACAGGAATCGGCGTTCGCTGTGAAATCGCTGCAGATAGAAGATTTCAAATCATAATTCGCTATCCAGCTATCCCGTTATCCCAACATCCCGATATCTCAGCAACATTTTCAGTTTCGGAAAATATTGCTACCTTTGCAGCCCTTTTTAATGATCAATCAATTCATTACAATTTATGGCAACAACTGCAGATATCAGGAACGGCCTGGTCATCGATTATAACAACGATCTTTACACCATTGTTGAATTTCAGCATGTGAAACCCGGCAAGGGCCCGGCATTCATTCGCACAAAACTCAAGAGCCTGAAGAATGGCCGTGTTATTTCAAATACCTTCGATTCAGGGGTAAAGATCGATATTGCTCGTGTTGAACGCCGTAAATACCAGTATCTCTTCAAGGATCATTTGGGATACCATTTCATGCATACCGAAACTTACGAGCAGACGTTTATCAACGAAGAACTTATCAATGCTCCCCAGTACCTCAAAGAAGGACAGGAAGTTGAAATCGTTTTCCATGCCGACACTGAGACCCCGCTTTCCTGCGAACTACCTCCCTTTGTGATCCTGAAAATCATTTACACTGAACCCGGGCTTCGTGGAAATACCGCAACCAACACCTTAAAGGACGCTACAGTAGAAACCGGCGCCAAGGTGCGCGTACCCCTATTCATCGAAAACGATGAGGTTATCAAGGTTGATACCAGGATTGGGGAATACGCAGAACGGGTGAAAGGTTAAACAGCGAAAGCGAGGCATTTCGCACAAGCCGCCTTGGGTGCAGCGCAGCAGACCCCAGCGGTGGTGCGAAGATGCGAGCGAAAGCAAAAAATATTGTTTATGAAATTCCCCCAGCCACTAACACTTTCCCAGGTCGCCGGGATAATCGGCGCCCGCATGATAGGCGACCCTTCCTTTATCGTCAGCGGCATCAACGAGATCCATATGGTCGAAGCAGGTGACCTCACCTTCGTTGACCATCCGAAGTACTATAGCAAGGCCTTAAACTCGGCTGCCACCACTGTCCTTATCAATAAAGAAGTGGATTGTCCTGAAGGCAAAGTCCTCCTGATCCACGATAAGCCATTTGATGCCTACGTTTCACTGGCCACCCGCTTCCGCCCGTTCGAAAAGGCTTCCGGCATGATCAGTCCGACAGCAGTGATAGGCGAAGGAACCGTTATCCAGCCCGGCGCTTTCATCGGGAACCATGTTAAAATAGGCAGGAACTGCATCATCCATGCCAATGCCAGCATTTACGACTATACCGAGATAGGCGATGATGCCATCATACATTCCGGCGCAGTTTTGGGAGCAGATGCTTATTATTTCCAGCGCCGGCCCGAAGGATGGAAGAAACTTGAATCCTGCGGTAAAGTTGTAATTGAAGACAAGGTGGAGATTGGCGCCCTCACATCCATTGACAAAGGCGTTTCAGGTGATACAGTGATTTCTTTCGGGACCAAACTCGACAACCATGTCCAGATCGGCCACGACACCTTTGTAGGCCGTAATTGCCTGATCGGTGCCCATTGTGCCATTGCAGGAGTGTCCCGAATCGAAGATGATGTCATCCTTTGGGCCAGGGTCTCGGTCAATAAAGACCTCGTGATCGGACAGAAAGCCATTGTACTGGCCATGTCGGGGGTTGACAAATCTCTTGAAGGCGGAAAAACTTATTGGGGTGTTCCGGCCGATGATCCTCGTAAAAAATGGAAAGAAATTGCCGCAGTAAAAATGCTGCCTGATCTCCTGAGAAAACTCAGGTAAGAAAAATCCCTGATTTATCCTTGTTTCTCCTTCCCCGGGACGTAATACAGGTCAAAGGCAATCAGTATTGCAATAAAGCCCCAAACCGGTACAGATGCCTTGTCGGAATCCAGGAAATTATTCATCAACCCATGGAAATAATAAGTGATCAAACCAAGCATAACAGCTAGAGTCAGCATCCGTGTTTCCTTG
>JAPLDN010000103.1 GCA_026391755.1 Bacteroidota bacterium | reverse complement strand
GGAAGGAGTTTCACCGGCAGTATGCGAACAGGACCGCAATACGATTATTAAAAAAAATATTGGACAAATCGAGAAGGAGGCGGTGAAAGGTACAAGTTTCGAGGCAAAGGTCAAACCCTTTTATTACGGCAACCAGTATATCCTCTATATCAGCGAAGTCTTTAAAGACATCAGGCTGGTTGGCGCCCCTCCATCAGATATTGGTAGCTTCGGGGGCGATACCGATAACTGGGCCTGGCCGAGGCATACGGGAGATTTCTCTGTTTTCAGGATCTATGCCTCGAAGGAGAATAAACCTGCAGAATATTCAAGGGATAATGTTCCCTATAAACCAAAAAAGTATCTTTCTGTTTCATTAAAGGGAGTGGAAAAGGGTGATTTTACAATGGTTTTCGGATTCCCGGGTACAACCAGGGAATATCTCACATCCTATGGTGTCGATCTGATTGCTTTCAAGGAAAATCCTGTCAAAGTGTGTTTCAGGCAGAAGAGGCTGGATATTATTGAAGCCGCCATGTCGGCCGATCCGAAAACAAGGATTCAATATGCTTCAAAAAGGGCCGGGATCGCTAACGGCTGGAAGAAAATGATGGGAGAGAGCCGTGGGATCACGAGGCTTTCTACCCTGGAGAATAAACGTGATCAGGAGAAAGGTTTTGACTCATGGGTCGCATCAGACAGGGAAAGAGAGAAAAAATATGGCAAACTATTCCAAACAGCCGAAAGCGTTTATCAGCGCTTGTATCCTTTTGATCTCGCCGGAATATACATAACCGAAGGTTTCCAGGGAATTGAACTAATAAAGTTTGCAGGCAGTTTCAAAGACATTGTAAAGCAATCGGCCCAAAAAGATGTTAAAGAAGCAGATATAATTAAAAGTGCAGAGAAACTGAGAGCGGCAAGCCATGCATTTTATAAGGACTATCAGCAGAATACAGATAAACAGGTTGCTCTTGCAATACTGGAAAAGATTTCGAAGGACATGGATCCTTCCTTTAAACCGGATTATTTTATCCAGGTTGAAAAGAAAGGAAAAGGGAGTTGGGAAGAATTTGTGAACAGGATGTTTTCGGCCTCTCTCTTTTCCGACAGTACCAGGCTGTTTAAAATTTTATCTGACCCCAAAACAAAAACGATTAAAAAACTTGGAGATGACCCGGCTTACCTTATGGCTGCTTCAGCAGCCGGCATCATGGATAAAAAAGTAAGTCCGCTGATATTGGAATGCAACAGGAAAATTGACAGTCTTCAGCGCATCTATACTGAAGGACTGATGGCCTGCCAGAGCGATAAGACTTTTTATCCCGATGCTAATTCCACGTTTCGTATCGCCTATGGTAAAGTCGATGATTATAGTCCGGCCGATGGAATAAGCTACAGCTATTTCACCACGACCAAAGGGATCCTTCAAAAGGAGAACCCCGACATCTATGATTATATAGTAGAACCGAGACTTAAGATGCTGATTACAAGAAAGGATTTCGGGCAATACGCCGATAAGGATGGAACCATGCATGTGGCTTTTACAGCTTCAAACCACACAACCGGCGGTAATTCGGGCAGCCCAGTTCTGGATGGGAATGGCAGGCTGATCGGTTTGAATTTCGACAGGAATTGGGAGGGAACAATGAGCGATCTTCAGTATGATCCCGATCAGTGCAGGAATATAGTTCTCGATATACGTTACTGCCTGTTTATTATCGACCGTTTTGCAGGGGCTCAAAGGCTTATTGATGAGATGAAGCTTGTTAAAGAGTGAACATCAGAAACTTTTGCCAAACAGGTTTACAAGGGCGTTTGTGATTGTAGGGTAATTGAAATGAAATCCCATTTTAGTAAGTTTCCCGGGAAGGACTTTA
>JAPLDN010000110.1 GCA_026391755.1 Bacteroidota bacterium | reverse complement strand
AGGAAGCCAGGAAAAAGTAAACCAGGAACAGGATCTTCAGCTTCTGTGAACCGGTAAAATTCTCCAGTAAATGCCTTTTACATTCTCAAAAAACGAACGACTCCACGAGTTCAGGTTAATAAGGGCCCTGTTTTCTTCAGGCCATACCTTTTCAATACCTCCTTTGAAGGTCACCTGGATGAAATCTGAAGCTCAATCCGGATCTTCAGACCGGGTCCTGATCAGCGTCCCAAAAGCAATCCACAGGAAATCAACAGAACGAAATCTCCTGAAGCGCCGTATAAGGGAAGCATACCGGATTAATAAATCCATGCTTTCCGATGAAGGCCCGGCAAGTATTTCGGATCTCTGTTTTTGCATAACCTATACATCGAAAGAAATCCTGACCTATAAGGCAATACAAGATAAAATAATCTTACTTTTACGCCGTTTAAAAGAAGAGTGTGAAAAAGATTTTTAGCGGTTTTTTCATTCTTCTGATAAGGTTTTACCAGGGAGCTATCTCGCCATACCTTATGCCTTCCTGCCGATTTACGCCAAGCTGTTCCGAATATGGAATAGAAGCCATACGTAAACACGGTCCGTTTAAAGGGGGATGGATGACCTTGAGGCGCTTAGGCAGATGTCATCCCTGGGGCGGGCAGGGGTATGACCCGGTACCTTAAACCGGGAGCCGTGAACTGTGATCCGGGAACGGTTTAAGAAAGCATTAAGAGAAAAGAAAAGCAGAATATGACAAAATTGAGAATATATCTTTTTATAATATTACTGGGGATTAGTTTTTCGGTTGACGCCCAGGATAAGGTAGTAACTAAGGATAACAATACACATATAGGCTTTGAGCTTTTAAAGAACCTGGATATTTATTCCAGTTTGATGAAAGAACTCAGTACCGATTATGTTGATTTGATCAACCCCGGCCAGCTTACACAGACCGGAATCGATGCAATGCTTGAATCACTTGACCCGTATACAAATTTCATTCCCGAAAACCAGGTTGAAGATTACAGGTTCATCACGACAGGACAGTATGGCGGGATAGGTGCACTGATCCACCAGCAGGGGAAGTACGTTGTTATTTCCGAACCTTATGAGGGATCTCCGGCCCAGAAGTCCGACCTTAAAGCAGGAGATAAGATTATCAGGATCAACGGACAGGCAGCGGTCAATAAAACATATGACGAGGTAAGTGCAGTCCTTAAAGGACAGGCCGGCACTGAGGTTAAACTTGTAATTGAGCGCAAAGCCCCCTCGGATACAATGACTAAAAACATCATCCGTGAAAACATAAAAATTGATAATGTCCCCTATTCAGGCATGCTTTCCGACGGCATAGCCTACATTAAACTCACAGGCTTCACCCAGAACGCATCAAAGGAATTCCGCCAGGCCTTTATGAAACTCAAGGAAAACAATACCCTGAAAGGTCTCATCATCGACATCCGGGGAAACGGAGGCGGTTTGCTTAATGAAGCGGTGGACATCGCCAACCTGTTTGTCGAAAAGGGCCAGGAAATAGTTTCCACGAAAGGACAAAAAACCGACAAAAACCAGGTGCATTACACCTCTTCCACCCCCGTTGATACAGATATCCCTATTATTATCCTGGTCGACAGCCAGAGTGCCTCGGCTTCGGAAATCCTCGCAGGATCCATTCAGGACCTGGATCGCGGGGTTGTGCTGGGCCAGCGTACCTTTGGTAAAGGCCTTGTCCAGAATGTCGTTCCCCTCAGTTTCAACGCCCAGATGAAGATTACCGTGGCAAAGTATTATATCCCCAGCGGGCGTTGTATCCAGGCCATCGACTATTCCCATAAAAACAAGCAGGGGGCCTTTGATAAAATACCTGATTCCCTCATACGCGAGTTCAAGACAAAGCACGGACGTAAGGTTTTCGATGGAGGCGGAATCAGTCCCGATGTGAAAGCCGGTGAGCGTAAAATCAGCAATATCGCACTTGCGCTCTACAACAAATTCCTGATCTTCGACTTCGGAACAAGTTTCGAACGTTCACATCCTGGCATTCTTCCTGCCGACCAGTTTGAGATTACCGACAGTATCTATAACGATTTTCTGAATTTCCTGAAGGACAAGGACTACAAGTATACTACCAGGAGCGAACTGGCCCTGGAAAAACTGAGAAAAGAAGCTGAAAAAGAGAAGTATTACGATGCCATTAAAGGGGAGCTTGATCTTCTTCAAACTAGTATGGATAACGATAAAAAGGAAGACCTTAACAAGTACAGGGACCAGGTTCATGAACTGCTTAAAATGGACATCCTCGCCAGGTACTATTACCAGAAAGGGAAGATCATCGGTTCCCTTAAAACCGATCCTGTGCTGAATGAAGCTATCGGGGTGCTCAGGGATGCAGACAGATATGCCGGAATACTTGCAGGGAAATTTTCCCAGCCTGATAATAGTTTACCCGGTTCAGTGGAGGAAGAATTACATCCGGCCGACGGCCAATAAATAATCCGTAAAGACATATGAAAAGATCATTACTAGTCATCTGCGTAATTCTTGCAGGGTATTTCACAACAGGATTCCGTTCCGATAAGCCTGCCTATAAAGTATTTACATCCAAAGGCAAACAATCTGATTATTCAGATGTTATAAAAGCAGCGGGTTCTTCCGATATCGTTTTCTTCGGAGAAATGCATGATAACCCCATATGTCACTGGCTGGAACTTCAGCTGGCAAAAGACCTGGTGGATGTGAAAGGGAAAACTCTTGTTCTGGGAGCTGAGATGTTTGAATCGGACAACCAGTTGCTGCTGAATGAATATGTAACCCGGCAGATCATCCGTAAAAAAGATTTTGATGCTGAGGCAAAACTATGGCCTAATTACAAGACCGATTACTCCCCTTTGGTGGAATTCGCAAGGGAAAATGGGGTCAGGTTCATTGCAACAAGCATTCCGAGAAGGTTTGCCGCGCTTGTTAACCTGAAAGGCTTTGAGGGTTTTAACAATATCATGGCTAATGAACGTGGTTTAATAGCCCCCCTTCCGATCCCATACGATTCATCCCTGGCTTGTTATAAAAATATCACGGCAGCAGCGCAGGGAGCACCTCATATGGGAGACAACCTGGCTAAGGCACAGGCGATGAAAGACGCCACCATGGCCCATTTTCTTTTGAAAAACTTCCTGATCGACAGCACCATCTTTTTGCATTTCAACGGCTCATATCACAGCGAAAACCATGAAGGCATTGTCTGGATGGTCCAGCAGTATATCCGCCGGGGAAGCACATCACCGAAGATCCTTACTATTGGCTGTGTTGAACAGCAGGACCTGGATGATCTCGAAAAATCAAATGAGGGTAAAGCCGATTTTATCATCGTGATCCCGTCGGATATGACAAAAACATATGCCAGCGACCCGATGTTTGCCGCACCGGCAAAGCCATCCGCAGATAAAGATAAAGCCAGGGAAGCTAAGAAGAAATCTGCTGAACAGCAGAACTCGGCCGACGATGACGACGAATAGCTATCAGGCGAAAGTGAAATACGCGTTGATCATGAAATTCCAGATGGTCACCAGCAGGGTGGCAAACAGTTTGGAAACATAAAAATTTACCTTAAACTTTCCTGTCAGAGTCCAGATTATCAGAAGGTTTATCCCCAGTCCGATGAGCGCGATAAGGAAAAACCTGGTGAATTCAAGCCCTATCTGCGGGTTATGGCTGTGAAAGGTCCACATCCGGTTCATCATGTAATTCGTTGTAGCCGCTACAGTAAACCCGATCGCGTTTGAAATATACTTCTGAACCTTCAGGAATTCCTTGCAGATAAAAGTAATTCCGAAATCGACGAAAACGCCTGAAAAGCCCACCATGCAGAATTTGATGAATTTCAGGGCGAAGGCCTCATTAAAGATCTGTTCGTAATTCATACTTGAGTGATGAGTGATGAGTGATGAGTGATGAGTGATGAGTGATGAGTGATGAGTGAT
>JAPLDN010000383.1 GCA_026391755.1 Bacteroidota bacterium | reverse complement strand
GATCAAATAAAAAAAGAGGGCGTCATTTTCATGATGCCCTCTTTTTTTGACAGCTGGATTACTGGATATCGTAATCGATGAGCATTTTGGCCTGAACACCTTTCATGGAACGGATGTCTTTAATCGCTTTGTAATACTTGTAATCCACGCCCATGACCAACTGAATCCTCGATTCAGGGGAATTCCCAAAGATCTCGTCTATGATCTGCTGAATAGGTTCTTTCTGTTCGGGCAGTGCCCATATCTTGTACGACTTGAGTTTAGCCAGGTCGGCAGCTACCTGTATGGCTTTGGTAAGGCCTCCGAATTCATCGATAAGCCCTATTCCTTTTGCTTCAAGGCCGCTCCAGACCCTTCCCTGGCCAATGCTGTCGACCTGGGCCTTAGTCAGCTTTCGCCCTTCGGCAACCTTGGTGATGAACGTATCATAGAAATCCTCGATCTCCTTTTGGATCACCGCCTGCTCGAAGGGTGTAAGCGGCCTCTGGATAGGAATGAAGCCCGAATTCTTATTCGTGTTTGCCTCGTCGAAAGTTATCCCCAATTTATTCTTCATCAGGCCCTGGAAGTTAGGTATGACCCCGAACACACCGATTGATCCTGTGATGGTGTTCGGCTCTGCAAGTATCCTGGTTGCCGCGCAGGCAATATAGTAGCCCCCGCTGGCTGCAACATCCCCGAAGGAAGCTACAACCGGCTTTGTCTTTACTGCAAGGGCAACCTCCCTCCAAATGATATCCGATGCGAGCCCGTCGCCTCCTCCCGAGTTAATACGGAATACTATGGCTTTCACCTTATCGTCTTCACGTGCCTTGCGGATGGCCCTTGAGATACGCTCAGACCCAATGTCCTGGTCGTCGCCTTCACCGCTTCCGATAGAGCCCTGGGCATAGATTATAGCAATCTTGTCCTTGGACGATTTCTTGGTTCCAGGATCAAAAACATCAGTATACTTATCCATCGAAACGGTTTTAATTTTGGCTTTCTGATCAATGCCGATCTTTGAGCGAAGCTCCTTCAGAAATTCATCCTTATAGGCGATCTGGTCGATAAACCTGTACTTCAGTGCCTCATCGGCCCTGCTAAGTTTAAGGCTGTCGGCGATGCGGTTCAGTTCATCCTTGGAGATATGGCGGGATTCGCTGATTCCCGTGATCATTTTATCCCAGAGGTCGGTGATGAGTTCGGTCGTTTGTTTCCTGTTCTCGGGGCTCATTTTGTCGAGGAACAGCGGCTCGGTGGCAGCCTTGAACTTACCATGCCTGATCACTTGCACTTTGATGTCAAGTTTTTCAAGGGTCCCCTTGAGGAACATCGGGCTTGCACTCAGCCCTTTGAAAAACACCATCCCCTGGGGCGTCATATAGATCTTGTCGGAAACTGATGCCAGGTAATATGCTTTCTGATCAAAACCTTCGCTGTATGCCCAGATGAATTTTCCAGACTTCCTGAATTCGATCAGTCCGTCCCTGATCTCTTCAACGGTAGCCATGCTTGCTTGTACCATGGACAGGTCGAGGTAAATACCGGCAATGTTTTTGTCATCAGCTGCTTTTTTAAGGTTGTTGAGGATGTCGTTCAGCCCTGTATATTTCTCAGTACCGTTCAGGCTGAACACGGGCATCGAAGGTGAACGGTCGGCTATCGGCTTATCCATCTTGATTACCAGGACAGTGTTTTTATCAATGGTCACCTCATTATTTGAAGCTATCGCGACAATACCTGCGACAATTCCAAGACTGACCAGGAAGAGGATCACGATCACAAGGAAA
>JAPLDN010000021.1 GCA_026391755.1 Bacteroidota bacterium | reverse complement strand
AGTATCAGACCTGCAAGCTTAATAAGGAGGTGAGGATAAAGCAGGCTCACTGCGATGGGATAATTGTAATCCAGGGTTTGGTTTACGGGCAGGATAATAAGCCTCAGGTAGGTGAATATCACATTAACCTCTGTGTAATAATACTGAAGTGGGGTTATGAAGTAAGGATGGCCTTCCCGGGGGGGGATAACATTAAAGTATTTTCCCGACCAAACGGCAGCCCCTGCAAAAAACAGGGGAACAACAAATACAAAAGTCAGCAGGATCAGGCCGGGGAATCGCTTTGATTCATTCTGCCTGAAGAAAAAGAAAAAATACACCATCAGCATCAGGAGGGGCAATGTCAAGGCTGTTTCTTTTGTAAAAAATCCCAGTATAGCCGAAAGGCCCGCACCGGCATAAAAACCAATGCGCCGGGAGGGCCGGAGTGATAAAAGCCCTTTTGTGAACAGCACCAATGAAAGCAGGCAGAACAAAGATGCAAGGCTTACAAGCCTTTGAACTATATAAGTAACCGATTCTGTCATCAGGGGATGTACGGCAAAAAGCAGGGCCGTAAAGAAAGCAATGTTACCGGCGGAAGCCGAAAGAGCATGTTTCTCCAGATAAGGCGAGCAGAAAATAAGTCTGACCAGTTTCCATAACAATAAGGCATTGACGAGATGGATGACAAGGTTGACAAGATGGTAGCCAAATACATCAAGCATGCCAAAATGATAGTTCAGGGCAAAAGTAAAAAATACTACCGGCCTGTACGGATTGAAGAACATCCAGGCTTTCCAGTCTGAAAGTTCATAAATAGCATGATTGGAGACTATGTTGGGGAAGTCGTCAAAATGGAAAGAACAGCCGAATGAATTTGAATATGCCGCAATACCTGCAATAATTATCAGGGCAGGATAAACGAAATTTTCCTTTTTCAAGAGGTCATGTTTAATTTCTCCTATTCCTTACGGATGAACTTTTCCCCGTATGCCTTACCATAATCAAGGCATTTCTGCAAAGTTTCTGCATGGGGAGTGAATTTAATCATCAGCCCCTCATCCATCACATTCAGTTTAAGATTCACCAGGGCTGAGCTCATAATCTTTGCTCCTTCACCGCTCCATCCGTAGGATCCGAATACAGCAGCGAGTTTCCCCCTGTCCCTGATGGGATTGATTGCAGCGAAAACCTGGTATACCGGGAGTAAAATATTCTGGCTGAAGGTAGGGCAACCCAGGACGATGCCGGAACTTTGCATCAGTTTCTGTTCTATCTCCTGAAGCTCCATATTTTCGATATTACAGAGGTCGACATCGATATCCCCTACGGAACGAATGCCTTCAGCTATTTTTTCAGCAATCAGCCCTGTATTATGGTATGCAGAGACATACCCAAGGAAAACCTTATTGTGGTATGGATTTCTGAGATATTCCTCGCAAAATTTAACAGTTACATCAACCCAGCGCTTCCAGTCTTTTCTGAGGATCATCCCATGACCGGGTGCGATCATTCTGATGTCAAGGGGGCGCATACGTTCAATGGCCTGAAGCATAAACCGGCTGTAAGGCTTCATGATCACGTCGAAATAATACCGGAAAGCTTCGCTGAAATCGGGGACCTCATCATCAAACATGCTTTCATGACAGAAATGTTCCCCGAAGATGTCACATGTAAACAGAAGTTTTTCTTCAACCAGGTATGTCATTATCGAATCGGGCCAATGCAGGTTTGCAGCAGCAATGAATTTCAGGGTCTTATTGCCAAGGTCAAGGGTCTGACCATCTTTCACGGTCAGATGCGGGAATTCAAAACCAAGAAGGTCCTTAAGGTAGCGGATTGCGTTGCCGCTCCCTACAACCCTTGCTTTCGGCGCAATTTCCAGGAGCTTTGCAAGGCATCCCGAATGGTCGGGTTCGGTGTGATCCAGTACAATATAATCAATCCCGGCAGGGTCAACCAATGAAGTGAGTTTCTTCAGATAAACATCCCAGAAACGATCCTTAACGGTTTCAATAACAACTTTCTTGTCGGCATTAATGAAATAGGAATTGTACGTGGTTCCGTATTTCGTTTCCATGACCACATCGAAGGTCACGATATCACGGTCCAGAACTCCTATCCATGAAACATCATCGGTGAGAGCAAGTATTTTATTGTCGTTCATAGTATAATTTTGTGTTGGCATCGATCTTGCCTGCAAAATTAAAACAGTTCCATTTGTTCAGCCTCGGGTTCTTCCTTGGATTTCTTTTTCCCCCTCTTCTTCGGGACTGATTCTTCGGGTAAAATTGCTTTGGGGCCTGATTCAGGCCCAGGTTTGAGTTTTGGTTCCGTTTTGGGCCCGGGTCCCGGTTTCAGCCTGGGTTCAGCCTTGGTCCCTTGTCCTGCATTTTGGTCTTGTGCAGGTCGGTCTTCAGGTTTGTCACCTCGTAATGGTTTCTTTTCAGCTTTTCGTTTCGCAGATGGCTCTTCTGCTTTAAGCTGACTTTCGCCGGCATAGGTCTCATCAGGGATCTCAGGCTCGGCAATCTGAAGGGGTTCGAGCCAGTCGATCTTTTTCACAGGGAACAAGGTGAGCTTTTTGCCTTTCGCTTTGACTCCCTTGATTCCTATGAATTCGTGAACAGAAATAATTTCCGATTCAGCTCCTTTGGTTTTAAGCTTCATATCGAACATCATCTCCAGCTGGGGATACGTTTCAAACGTGAGCAGTATCATTTTATCGCCCGGCTCAACAAATTCAACTTTTTTCTCAGTAAGTTCAACTGTGAAGCGCTTAATGTAATATTGCCTGGTGCCATTCTCCTGGTAGATTGCTGTGAAAATCCTCGAGGGGTTAAACTTTTCGATGAGCATCATATCCTCTTCGAAATGGGTCGAAAGGTCAAAGGATGTAAGTTTATATGAACCACTCTGCATCACTGTAAGTATGCGGTCGGCGCCCGCGAACGCCCCGAGCAGAAGGCCACGGCCTTCGGTATTCAGGCGCTGCACAGTATCGTCATACCAGATATTAAGAGAACCCAGTGTCGAAACTCCTTCCTGCCTAATCTCGACCTTACGCACTGCATATTTTGTGAGTGTATTCCCCATGGAATTCCTCCCCTTGATGGAAAGGCTTGCAAAATCAAAATCAAAGGAGGTCTTTTTAAGCCTGGGTTTGGGTTTTAGTTCCACTCTGACCATTTCAGCTTCCCCGTTTGGATTTGCAGTACCCTTTGTGCAAGTATATTCCTTATCACGGGTAACCCCCAGCACGCTGAACCTCTTTACCATGATCTTCCCGTTCTTGCCGTCACGGTATATCACGTTGTATACTGTACGGCTGTCGTTCTTCTGGAACACGTTGATATAGCTAACGCTTTGCCCCACGAATACCTTTTCAGCCACTTTGGTCACGATGAAGGTTCCATCATCCCTGAACACGATGATATCATCAATATCTGAGCAATCGCAAATAAATTCATCCTTACGCAAACCGGTACCCGCAAATCCTTCTTCACGGTTTACATACAGTTTCTCGTTGGCTGCAGCAACCTTTACGGCCTCTATTACTTCGAAATTCCTGATTTCAGTTTTCCGGTCACGGTTCTTACCGTATTTTTTGCGGATCTGCCGGTAGTATTCAATAGCGTAATCGATAAGGTGGTCGAGGTGGTTTTGCACCTCCTCCATATCCAGCCTGATACCCTTCATCACCTCATCAGCCTTGCTCGAATTGAATTTGGAGATACGTTCGATAGGGATCTTCCTGAGCCGCCTTACATCATCGTCGTTCACAACCCTGATAATCTGCCTGGCAAATGGTTTCAGCCCTTTGAGGATAGCTGTATCTATTTCCTCGTCGGTCTTGCATTTCTTAATCCCTTCATAAACCTCATTTTCAATAAATATCTTCTCCAGGGATGAATAATGCAGCTGCTCGTTGAGCTCTTCGAGTTTGATAGTCAACTCAAGTTTCAGAAGGTCAACTGTTTGCCGGGTATTATGCCTGAGTATCTCCGAAACACCGATAAAACCGGGTTTCCCGTTCTGAATAACGCATGCATTGGGGGAAATTGAAACCTCACATTCGGTAAATGCATACAAGGCATCCATCGTGGTATCGGGTGATACCCCGGGAGCAAGATGGATAAGCACCTCTACGTTTTCAGCCGTATTGTCGTCGATTTTGCGGATCTTGATTTTCCCCTTATCGTTAGCGGTCAGAATAGAATCAATGATAGAACCCGTTGTGGTCCCGAAGGGGATCTCTGTTATTTTAAGGGTTTTTTTATCCTCCTGGACTATCCTGGCCCTTACTCTCAGTTTCCCTCCGCGTAATCCGTCGTTATACCTGGAAACATCAATCATGCCTCCTGTCAGGAAATCAGGGAACAGTTCAAATTCCTTATCCTGGAGTATTTTTATGGAAGCATCTATGAGTTCGTTGAAATTGTGCGGAAGGATTTTAGATGCCAGCCCAACGGCAATGCCTTCAACGCCCATCGCAAGCAGAAGCGGGAATTTTGAAGGCAGTGCTACCGGCTCTTTATTCCTGCCATCATAAGATGATTTCCAGGTGGTTGTTTTTGGATTAAATAAAACGTCAAGGGCGAATTTTGATAATCTTGCTTCAATGTACCTTGATGCTGCCGCGCTGTCGCCTGTAAGTATATTTCCCCAGTTCCCCTGGCAATCGATCAGCAGGTCTTTCTGGCCGAGCTGCACCAGTGCGTCACCAATCGAGACGTCCCCGTGCGGATGGTATTTCATGGTATGGCCGATGATATTTGCCACTTTGTTATAGCGCCCGTCGTCAAGTTCCTTCATAGAATGAAGTATTCGTCTCTGGACTGGTTTCAGACCGTCGTTGATCTCAGGCACAGCCCTTTCCAGGATGACATAGGATGCGTAATCGAGGAACCATCCCTGGTACATATCGTTCAGGTGGATCGTCTTGGAAAGGGAGCCGGATTCCAGTTCGGGAGAATCGCCGTTTGAGATTGTTCCGTTATTTTCCTCGTCGGATTGCATTGCAGGTTTTATCTATATTGTTATTCTTTGTTCAGGTTAAATTTCATAACGATCATCACGCCATCACGATTACTTGACCAGCTTCGAAATTGCTTTGAACGTTTCACCTCCAGAGTTTCTGAGCAATTCGAAAAGAATTGATTCATAGGTAGTGATGATCGCACCTTCCTTCCTCATACGCTCAATCGCCCACACTTTATCGTTTGGCTTTCTTGAGGAGATGCAATCCTCAACCACCACCGCCTGGTATCCCTGGCGGGCCAGGTCAATAACAGTCTGCAGAACACAAACATGGGCTTCTATCCCGGCAATGATCACATTTTCTTTTCCTGAAGTGGCCAGCTCCATGTTAAACCTCGGTTCGTCGCAGCAGGAGAATGTTGATTTTTCTATCCTGTGGATGCCGTCCAGAACATCTGCAAGAGCCTGAACCGTAACTCCGAGCCCTTTTGTATATTGCTCGGTTACAAAAACAGGGAGTTCCAGAACCTTAAGGCCTTTGATGAGGACAGACACATTCTTTAAGAGTTTTTCATTCTCATGGATGAATGGGAAGATTCTTTCCTGGAAATCAATGACCAGTAAACACGAACGGTCTCTTAGGATACGCATAGCCCGTAGATTTTGATTAGCAAATATAGAATTTCGGCGCAAATAGTCGTGCAATTGTTAGTAAATCCTTACCTTCGCACCCTCATCCCGGTCCCGTAGCTCAGCTGGATAGAGCAACAGCCTTCTAAGCTGTGGGTCGCGCGTTCGAATCGCGCCGGGATCACCCAGGAAGATACAAAACAGGGTGGCCGTAAATTCCGGCCACCCTGTTTTGTTTAAGATCCTTCAAGGCTTCCTGAGCGCAACCCTCGAGCCTGCCCCAAGGTGGTATTTTCCTGAGAAATTACCATAATTGATTGCCAGTTCCAAACGAAGCGAACTGTTAATAAAGCAAACGTTGCTTCCTGTGGGGACTGATGAATAGGTTAAACCCATTACCAGGCTCACATGGGTCGTATCGGAGGTAATGCTCAGAACTGTGCCGGCAGGAAAAGCCGAGACCAGTCCCTGGGGGATATTGGTTATACAGTTACCGAAATTATCGGTAAAAAGTATTTCTCCTTTGATAGTATCACCTGAAACAATCGGGTCCTGCACCAAAAATTTGTTTGGAGTTGCACAAACGGAGCCGAAAGTTGAAAGCTCAGTACCCGAAATCAGCGAAAGGATTGCCCGTTTATAAAATTCCTGTATGGAAAGTGTCCCCGGCTGATCTCCTCCAAGCACCAGGGGATTCTCAATGTAATAACAGGTAATGCCTGAATAGAAATCAAGGATTCGTGTCGAAAGCGTATTATCCGGTGCAATCACATAAACGTCACTGGCCTTATAGATAATTCTTCTGCTTGAAGCACCGGGCTCAACAATACCAGCGAAACAAGTTCCTTTCGGATAATTCAGTACCGAATAGAACAACAAATACGCCCCATCGTATACATCAAACGGTTTGGACTGGTAAAACTGAATATTAACCGCGGGGTACATAGACCTGACCGCCCCTGTAATCCCGACAATCATGTCACTGCCGGGCACATTGTCGGAAATAAGAACCAGGTTTGTGACCTGCCTGGCTGCAGCAGCGGGAGTTGTCACTTCGGACTTATGACATGAGGCCGCCAGCAGAAGTATAAGAAAAAATAATGCGAAAATATCAGATTTCAGAGGTCTCATGTCTTGTTTTAATACAGGGGATGCTTTTTCATTAAAACCAGCTACAAATATAGCAAAAAACGCACCCCGTTTACCCCTCTTCATGAATCCTGGCAGGATTATTTGTCATGACAAACCTATCTCCCTGACCGGTTATTCCGTTGCATCGAGGAACTCATCGGCATCCTCGTAGGCTTCTGTCTTGCGGCCCATCAGTGGGAGGATCTTGCCGACAATCATACCGCTGGTAAAAGCAAGCACGATAGTGATCGCAATTCCTGATAATTGCTGCCTGATATCGAGGGCCGCTACTATCGGTAACACAGCTATCCCTCCCATAAGTCCTGGTAAACCATGAAGGTTCGTCACACCGCAGGTATCGATAAGTTTCATCCATTTTTGTTGTTTCGACTGGATCACAGCAAACCCGAAAGTCGACAGGGCCCCTGCCAATATGCCTATGATCATGGCCTCTGAATGGGTGGCATTGGCACAGGCAGAACCTATGGCAACCCCTCCGGCCAGGGCTGCGTTTGCAATATCGGCAATACTGGCTTTTTTACGTAGCGAAACTGAAACAATATAAGTGGTTATTGTTGATCCGCACAGGGCAAGAATGACATTCACGACAGTTGCCGGCATCTGCTCCGGGCTGACAAGGGCGGCACAGAAACTGGGCCAGAAGATCCATAATATCATGCTCCCAAGCATTGAATACCTGTCGGAAACAGAATCCGACTCAATGGTTTTTTCAAACTCCTGCTTCGTAGTCATTGTAAGTGCAACACCCAAACCAAAAATTGCACCAAAAGCATGAATTACAATAGAACCTCCCGTATCCAGAACACCGCCTTCCCTGATCAGGCCTAATCCACCATTAAGTACGATCCATTCATTAAGCATGTAACAGGGTACGAAAAGCAGTCCCAGCAAAAGGTATTGCTGCATTTTTAAACGACCAAGCACCGCACCGGCTGCAATTAAAAGACTGGCCCCGCAAAATTCACTCAGGATAAGACGGCGTACATCGGAATCGTTCATTCCACTGCCATTGCTGCTGATCAGCATATAAACAGGCAGACAGATACTTACCAGAAGAAAAGTGGCAGTAAGCGCTGAACGGCCATATTTACGAACAAAAACCATCAGGAACCCAAAGCCAACAAGCAGCATTGCCATAATATGAATGGCACGGTTATATTGCTGGTCGTTGGTTATTGCAGGTGCCAGTCCTGAATTAACGAGCTCAGCAGCGTAAGTAAACACCGGCAGAGCCGAAAACAACAACATTAATGCAAAGAGCTTAAGCAGAGGATTGTTTTTCATAGAGCATCGGATTAGAGTATTACGTAGATCGGTCTAAGTGAATTTCGCAGATTTCAGGGCGCAAAAGTATTGTTAATTTCCTAACAAACAAAGTTGCCGTCAAAATTACTTGACCCTTTGCCCCGGATTTCGTACCTTTGACTCAACACAATGATATCATGGTAAAAGCCATAAAATTTTCCTGCAGCCTGATTTTCATGACAGGCATCATTCTTTTCAGCGGATGCACTAAATCCTCAGGAACAATTGATCAGGGACCTTCTCCACCCCCCGCACCTGCATCTTTTCACGGCGTCAGGATCTATATCGTATCGGCCGGTGACATCCATGAATATTCACAAAACCTGGCCGGCCTGGCAACTCTCGTAAAAAACATCCGCGATACTGCATCCTTTGTGTACTTTGTCCTCGCCGGTGATTTTTTTATGGCGCACCGAAGTTATGACGTTAAACGCTGTAATGGTCAAACAGACAGTTCAATCCGCCCTGATCTGAAGGTACCTGCCGATTCAGATCATGTTAACGACGGGATGGCCGAATCACGTATCGTGGAATACCTGAACTTCGATGCTATTGTCCCTGGGAACCATGACTGGACATATGGGATCGCCATGCTGGCAAGCGCAAAACTGAAACGAAAAATTGTGGCTTGCAACCTCGGGCAGCCAGAGAATCTGGCTGCCGACTATTTGACTTTTTCATCAAAGCCTTGCAAATTCCGTCTTAACATTATCGGTGTGGCCGCAACGGATAATATCCATTCAAAAGGGCAGGAAACAGTAAGAGTTTACTCTTTAACAACATCCACAAGCCTGTCAAAGATCAAAAGTGCCATTGCGAAAGCAGATATGAACATTCTCCTGACACATCTCCTGTCCAGCGATGATGCAAGCGCATTTTCCTCCCTGACAGGCGCCAGGGGCGAGGCCTTGTTTGATGTTCTTTGCGGAGGGCATACACACGAATCATTTGCCAAAATAACATGCAATGCAGTCTATATGAAAGCCGGTATCTACGGAACCTATGCCGGGATTGCCTGTTTATGGTGGGATACGGTGAAAACCGAAGTCGTTAAAAAAACAGCAAGCCTGGTCTGTCTTGAGAACATCCCGAAAGACCCGGGCACACTGGCTCTCATCGACAGCCTTCACAGGGTCTATCCTCATTATTAGGTAGCGATGACCTTTACATAAGTATGGTCGTGGCAAATTAATTTCGATATCTCCCTGTACGCCACCACTTTTTTTTTCTTATATTTGCATCCTTAATTAACAAGTGTTGATGGTTTCAAAGGCCGGAAATACTCTTCCTTCAGCATTCCTCCTGACCCTTGGCAAGCATAGTGAACGTCCTGCCATGGCAATGATTGGGGGAGAGAATCTTACCTACGGGGAACTGAACCGTCGCATCAGGGCTGTTATGGCTTTTCTTGAAAAGCTTAACATAGGGCAGGGTGATAAAATTGCGATACTGAGCGGGGGCATACCAAACTGGGGAGCATCCTATTACGCTATTACATTCATGGGGGCTGTTTCAGTGCCTATCCTTCCCGATTTCCATCCCGATGAAATAAAAAACATCCTTGAACATTCTGAAACGAAAGCGATCTTCTTTTCAGAGAATCAACAGTCCAAGGTCAATTCAATCCCCGAAGGCATCGCCCCGAAAAGAATTAAAATCGAAGATTTCTCCTTGAAAAATCCTGAACCCGGCGACCCTGTATTTGACCCATCCGCAGAGCCGCAAAAGGAATATTCAGTTATGGAGGATGACCTTGCCTCCATAATCTACACTTCAGGAACAACAGGCAAGTCAAAAGGAGTGATGCTCTCCCATCTGAACATTTGTTTCACTGCCGATAAAAGCGGGCGTGTTCAGGAAATCAGGGAAACCGACCGTTTCCTTTCCGTTCTGCCCCTCTCCCATTCATATGAAAATACGATAGGCATGGTATTGCCCATGTTAAGAGGAGCAGGGATCTGGTACCTGGGCAAGGCCCCTACTCCTTCAATCCTTCTTCCAGCCCTGCTCGAGGTAAGACCTACCATCATGCTTACGGTGCCTATCATCATCGAGAAGATCTTCAGGAATAAGATCCAGCCTGCTTTTACAAAAAACATCTTCCTGCATGCCGCCATACATGTTCCATTCCTCAGAAAAATACTTAATGTCGCAGCAGGGAAGAAGTTAATGCAAACCTTTGGAGGGGAACTCCGTTTCTTTGGCATAGGCGGGGCCAAGATCAACCGTACTGTCGAGAAGTTTCTCATCGAGGCAAAATTCCCGTATGCCATAGGCTACGGACTCACTGAAACATCCCCCCTGCTTGCAGGATTTAACCCGCAGAATGCACGTTTGCAGTCGACCGGTCCCTCTATTGAGGATATCGAACTGATAGTTCAGAATCCCGACAAGAAGACCGGCGAAGGCGAGATCTGGGCAAGAGGCCCAAACGTAATGAAAGGTTATTATAAGGAACCTGGGCTGACTGCGGAAGTCCTCACCCCCGACGGCTGGTTTAAAACCGGAGACCTGGGGGTCTTCGACAAGGATGGTTACCTATACATCAGGGGGAGGCTTAAAAACACCATTATCGGGCAGGGAGGTGAAAACATTCACCCTGAAGACATAGAATCTATCATCAACAATTTTCGCCATGTGGCGGATTCCCTGGTAGTGTTGCAGCAGGAAAGGCTTGTCGCCCTGGTGCAATTTAACCGTGAGGAAATAGAAGAACGATATTCCCAGCTTAAATACGACATCTCAAATTACGTGGAACATAAGATAGAAGAACTCCAACTGGAGCTATTGCAATATGTCAACACAAGGGTGAATAAATTTTCCCAGGTTCAGCGGATAGTAATACAGGAATTCCCGTTCGAAAAAACCCCCACACAAAAGATAAAGCGCTACTTGTATACATAAAAGTTGCAAATTTGTGCATAGTCCAGTTTTTTGATCACCATGCGCAAATACCGGTTAATTATATCATCTCTGTTTATACTTCTCCCGCTTTTCCTTGTTTTCACACAATGCAAGAAAAATTCTGATACTGTAATCCCGGTTGAATTGCCCGGAGACTGGGTGCCGACCAACGGCCCAGGCAACGGATTGGTCGTAAGCCTTGCTTCCTTTGGGGATGTAATGCTTGCGGGAGTCAGCGGACGCGGCATGTATCATTCCTCAGATGCAGGATCCTCCTGGACCTGCGACACTTCAGCTATCCCCAACAACTCCACCCCTATTGCTATCATTCAGGTGAATGACTCGGGTGTATATACTATCAGTGATAAATTATACCGTTCCTGGAACAAGGGAAAGGAATGGCATCCGGTCTCCTCTATTCCGGTAAATACCATATCCCTGGCTGTGAATGAAATAATGATAGTAACAGGGACCGAGGGGCCCTTGGGGATATCGGTGTCAAAGGATGGAGGGCAAAACTGGAATTCATCAATCCCGGTTGCAGGTAATTACAGGAATTCGGTTGCCATTCTCGGACAGAATATTTTTGACGGCACATCGGGAGCTGGTATATATTACTCAGGCGATTTCGGGCTTCATTGGGTGGCACAGAATTCAGGACTGGGAAGCCTTGATGTTCAATGTTTGAAAGTTGTTGGTTCATTGCTGTATGCAGGGACGTCAAAAGGCCTGTACACATCATCTGACCTGGGCAGAAACTGGATACTGCTTGACAATGGCCTATCTCAGGAACTTAATATAAGCTGTTATGCGTTCAGCGGAAACTCCATACTGGCAGGGAGCCCAAACGGAATATGGGTTTCACGGGACAATGGGACAAGCTGGACTGCGGCAAGCGGCAACCTGCCCGAAACGGATGTTCATTCCCTGGCATTCTCGGGATTAAATTTCCTCGCGGGCACTTCCAGCGGCTTGTACTTATCGACAAACCAGGGCATGCTATGGGATCTCTCCGGAATACCTGTTACGACTGTAAATTCAATGTGCAATAACAATACCGTTGTATATGCTTCTGCCGGCTGGAATACCCAGTCGGTATACGGAACCACTGACCACGGAAAAAGCTGGATTATTTTCAGGCCCCGGTTGCCGGCCCATATTGTTTCATCCGTTGCCTTTTCGGATGGCATCCTCGCAGCGGGCACCGACAGCGGGGTGTATATCTCCCTTAACAATGGTATTTCGTGGGATAAACGCTCCAATGGTATTGCAGGTTCCAACATACGTTCCATCGGTATGAACGGGTCTCGGTGGTTTACAGGGACATCTGGTTCAGGTTTTTTCGGATCACAGGATCAGGGCATGGACAGACCTGGCTGGCAACAACCCTTGAAAACCAGGAAGTGTATAATATGCTGATTGTTGATAATTACGTATTTGCCGCGGTTAAGTCCTGGGGAGTGTTCGGAACCACTGTCGGCAGTTCAAGATGGTGGTTGTTTTGTTCCGGGTTGCCGTATTATACAACCGTGACGAGTATTTCAACCGACGGCACCCTGCTGCTTGCCGGTACCAAAGGTTTCGGTGTATGGACCCATCGCCTCAGATAAGCCTCAGGGAATCAGGTCCGCCGCATTTACAACTTTTCCATAGAATCTGTCAATTGAAGCCAGGGTGCTTGCATGTACATCAGCAGCCGAAACAGTGCGGTCGCCCCACTTCAGAGGTCTTGTTGCGCATGCATCCTGGACAACAATACATTTAAAACCGTAATCATACGCGGCACGCGTTGCAGCTTCGAGGCACATATGAGTCTGCATTCCGCATAGTACAAGACGTTTTACATGGAGAGATTTCAAAGTTTCAAGCAAGTCGGTGCGGTCGAAGGCATTTGCTTCCTCTTTGGTGATCACCTTTTCCCCGGGTATAGGTGCGACATCAGGGTGAATCGGGCTTCCGCCAAAATGCTGAATGTGGATCACCGGAAGTTTCTGATCCCTGAAAAGTTTTAGAATAACAGCAGCCTTTGAGCTTGCTGCTTCGGGATTTTCCAGAGGCAGTTTACCCCCTGGAAAATAAAACTCCTGGATATCGATCAGAAGAAGTGCAGTCGGGAGTGAATCGCTCCGGACTGATATTTTTTGTGAGAATACTGGTTTGCCCGCCATTAAAAAGGCCAGTAATATCATCCACGTCAAACCCTTAATAAAAGAATGCTTTTTCATAATGCTGATTTAATCCAGCTCCAAAGTTAAGATACAAAGTCCAATACCGCAATTCTGAAGCACATTTTCCTTAATTTTGCCGGGAATTTTCCATGGCTCCCTTTTACTTTTCTAATGATAAGAACTGCTTTTTTACTACTAGGACTCGCATTGCTCCCCACACTTTTACTTTCCCAGGCTCGGAGGGGCGGTTACTGACAGTACAGGTTCTTTCCGCCTGACCAATATCCCTTATGGCATCTATTTTCTTGATTACAGCTTCATCGGTTATGAAAAACGACGTTCAAAACCTATCGGTATCGATCGAAAGCATAACCGGGCCGACGCAGGCGAACTTGGGCTTACGCCATCCGCAGTGAACATGAAAGAAATGACGATCAGTGCCGACAGGAATATGATCGTGAGCAAAATTGATCGTAAAATTTTCAATGTACAGCAGGATATCATGGCCCAAACAGGCACTGTTACCGATGTGCTACAGAATATCCCGGCTGTTACAGTCGATATGGACGGGAATGTCAGCCTGAGGGGATCCGGGAATGTGACCATCCTGATCAATGGCAGACCTTCGGCCATGGCAGGTACAGCAAGCCTTGAACAGATGCCGGCATCCCTTATTGAACGAATTGAGGTTATAACCAATCCTTCGGCAAAATACCGCCCCGATGGTACCGCAGGGATCATTAATATTGTCCTTAAGAAAAACCGCAAAGCCGGGTTCAATGGAAGTTTAGGGGGCAATATCGGGAACAACGACCGGTATACGACCAACCTTCAGCTTAACCTGAACACAGGAAAGGTCAATATTTACGGGAGCTATGGCTTCAGGAAAGATTACCGTTGGAGATGCGGTGACCTGAACTCCCAGACAATAGACACAACAAATCACCAATCGACTTACCTGTACCAGCATTCGGAACAATATTCCAGACCAGTTTCAAACCTGGCAACGCTCGGAGCTGACTGGAATATCGGCGACAGGGACGTTACAGGGATCTCAGGCACTCTCAATTACAGGGAATTCAGCCGCCAATCCATTGCTTACAACCAGTATAAAAATGATTCTCTCCATCCCATTGAGGAGTTTACACGAGATCAAAACGGTCCAGATTACGAGACCAGCGTGGGTGCAAATGCCTATTATGAGCATACTTTCAATAGGGAAAAAGAACACAAGCTGAGGGCCGATTTTGTATTTCAGTATGACGACGAACATGAGAACTACACGTATAAAACGGTTTACACACTCCCACTGTATCCTAATGCGATGGATTACAATTATAACCACATCCTCGACAAAAAACTGAACCTTGCCCTGACCTATTCCAGGCCGTTATGGAAGGATGCTTCCCTTGAGGCAGGTTATGACGGTAATATGGAGATCGCCGACCAGGATTTTCTTGTACAGAATTATGACAACGAGCAAGGGAAATGGATTACTGATTCAACGCTGACAAATCATTATACCGGGAACCAAACGGTGCATGCGGTTTTTGCGACTCTTTCCTATACTATAAAAAAATTCTCCTTTATGGCCGGCCTTCGCCCTGAACTGGCCTTGTTGAATCTTGATTTCATTACCAGGGATACATGTGTAAGGCAAACGTATTTTGCGGTATATCCTACACTTCATCTTTCGCTTGCATCGGGGAAGAATGAATGGCAGTTGAACTACAGCCGCAGGGTAAACAGGCCCAGGCCGGAGGATATGAATCCCGTGCCGGAATACAGGGATCCGAGGAATTTCTGGGTCGGTAACCCTAACCTTAAGCCCGAAGATATCCACTCCTTTGAGTTCGGGTACGCTGTAAAATCAGAACATGTCACACTGATCCCTTCAGTCTTCTACCGTTACCGCCTGAATGGAATTACCACAGTAACCTATAATAAGAATGATTCGGTTCTTATAACTACGATGGAAAACCTGGCCCATGACCAGAGTGCCGGTATCGACTTCAGCGGCAACGCCCAGGTTGCGAAGATACTTAGCATGAATTTCAGCGCATCGGGATACTATAATGAGATCGATGCTTCAAATATAGGATACAGCAGCAACAAGGCTACACTTTCCTGGAATGCCAAACTCAATGCCTCCCTGAGCATAACCAAATCGACCATGCTGCAGGTAAACGGGCAGTATCGTTCTTCAGTACTCACACCCCAGGGTATGCGATATCCTACCTGGGTGGTCAACCTGGGATTTCGGCAGGATTTTTTTAAAAAGAAACTATCAATGCTGATCACCGTTTCAGACCTGTTTAATTCAAGTGCATCCAAGAGTACCATAAATACCCCGATACTGGTCCAGGAATCATTGAGAAGGCGCGATGGTCCGGTAATCTATGGCGGGTTTGTGTTCAATTTCAGCACCATCAGCAAAAAAGAAAAAGATGTCAAGTTCGAGTTTGACAACTCAATGGAGCGGTAAGAAAGATCTCATTTTGAAGTAATAAGAAGTTATTAACATCTTGGGATAATCAACCTTATTCACATT
>JAPLDN010000068.1 GCA_026391755.1 Bacteroidota bacterium | reverse complement strand
TATTGTAAAGGATTTTCTTCGTTATGACAAAAGAAAAAATAGATCCTTCAAATCATGCACATGAGCAGCAGGAGAACATCCTGGATCTTATCTTATATAATGATGATGTTAACACATTTGACTTTGTAATTGAAACACTGGTTGAAGTTTGCAAACATAATCAGGAGCAGGCAGAACAATGTGCCCTTATCGCTCATATGAAAGGACGTTGCCCGGTCAGAAATGGAGCTACCGATATACTTACCCCTATGAAATCTGAAATGACGAACCGCGGATTGATTGTTACAATCGAGTAATCAACAGCTTTTCAACACTTTATTAACACCACCATTTTCATTACTTTCAAACACCTGATAATTAAATTATTGTACGTATGATTTTATTAACATTTTGTTAATAAAACCTGTTGATATCCTGTTAACATAAAACTTCCTGAAAAATTGATATTGGCTCAAGGCCGGTTTTATATTTGTGCCACAGGGAAATGATAAAAGGCTTGCCGCAAGCAGGTCGAAATTACATCAACCTGGCGCTTCCGTGAGCTACGGTTCACGGACAGTGTGAAGCGGAATCCATCGGCCAGACGGGTTCCGCTTCAGTTTTATTATCACCTTCACCAATCTCCAGTCACCAATTACTATTCACTAGTCACCAGTCACGATGATTTAAAGCAAGTAGGGGAGGACGGCTTTTCGTTCAGCTGGATAATCGGGGAAAGTAGCCTGGTACCAACGATGATGATGCAGTGCCCTTGGCAGCAGGTTTACAAGAGTCCACACTGCAAAAGCAAGTCCGGGTGAACTCCATGTCATTAATGCATAGCCAAACCATTCGACTATTTCTCCAAAATGGTTTGGACAGGAAATGAATCTGAAAAAGCCCCCTCGGGGTATGAGGTAACCCGTCTCACCTGGTTTTCTTAAATGGATAAGGATATTATCGGCTTGCATGTTGATGAACATACCGGTAAAGAAAACAATAATCCCTCCAAGGAACCTTGGGTCCTGCAGCCATGCAATAGTATGCTCGTCGGCCAGGTTGCCGAGATAGTACCCGTTAATAAAACCGTTAACAAGGTTAAAGAAGATAGCCATGAACATAATTGCCAGAGGCATTTTCTTTCCTTTAGTCCTGATCCTGAAAGGAAAAATAATGTCACGGTTTATATAATGCATGGAGTATAAACCGAAGAATATCCAGGTCGGAGCATTATGCTGAGGGGAGCCCAAAAAGAAAAAAACAATAAAAACAAGCAGGGCAGGGGCTTCCATGATGATCCATCCCCAGCGGTTACTGATCATGGCGCCCCAGGTGGAAGTTGTATGGCGTCCATAGGGAGCAACAGTCCTGATAATAAAAGGAAAGCTCACAAGGGCAATTGCAATCCACAGATAGACGATAAAATAAAAAACTGGAACTGATATCATCGGTTACTTGCTTAAATAATTATTGATTTTGAACCATTCGTACAGATCCCGGATAGTTTCGTCGAGCGGGCGTGGATCAAGGCCAAGTTCATTCCTTGATTTGGAATTGTCGATGAGCCTGTTTCCCTTGGCTATAATTTCAAGGGATTCGCTGGTATATAATGGTTCTGAGCCCGTGACCTTGCTGTACAAGGTGATGAATGGAAGACCAAGTTTTGCCGTCCAGAAAGGGAGAACGGTCTGAACAGTTTTGATACCTGATTGTTTGCTTACATACCCCGAAAGCTCTTGCACGCTGTGCCATTTGCCTGCCACAAGGTATTTTTGTCCCCTCCTGGCCTTTTCAATAGCTGAAATAGCTGTGCTTACGACATCCCTTACATCGATCCAGTTATAACCACCCGGGACAAGGGCGGGGATCTTATGATTTATCAGCTGCAAAACAGCCTTTCCGGTAAGTCCGGGCTCCGGGTCAGCGGGACCGATGATCGCGGTAGGGCTAAGCACGATTGCATCCATGCCATTTCGGGCTGCTTCCATTACTGCGCGCTCTCCTTCAGCCTTGCTGCGGTCATAAGCAAAAGCATCCGTACCTACAAGCGGCCGGCTTTCATCCAGGGCATTTTCCTGGGGATCCTGGCAAAAGGCATGGATGGAACTGAAATGGATAAAGCGTTTGATTTTCCTGTCCCTGGCAGCCGACAGCATATTTCTTGTTCCTTCGGCATTATTCCTGTATACCGATCCTGACGGGTCACCGGTTATGGATATTTGGGCGGCAAGGTGAAAGACCACCTCAGCACCATCCATCAGTTCAAGCAAAGAAGACTTATCCAGCAGATCACCCTTGATGAGTGTCAGGTCCAGCTTACTGATAGCTTCAGTATGTTTATGGGTCAGGGCATTGACCTGAAAGCCTTTGTCAAGCAAGGATTTACAGAGGTTATATCCGACATGCCCGTTGGCTCCGGTAACAGCAATTTTCATCGTATGGGTTTATGTTTGCGTGCAAAAATAGCAATTTAAAACCGGTGTTGATTGTTTTAGTGTTTTTTAGATTAATTTTACTAACAAAACATGTTTAAATGATAAACTTATGAAAACGTTTAAAAAAATCGTAATCTGGATACTGGCAATCATTCTTGTAGTGATCCTGGTTTCCTATGCTTTGCCAAAAACTTACAAAGTTGAACGATCAGTTTATATTAAGAGCAAACCTGAACTGGTCTATAATATAACCGCAAATTTCAACAAATGGAAATTATGGGTTCCATGGACAAGAACGCTTGATACTACGGCTGTTTTTGAACTCATTGGAAAAGAAGGTCAGGTTGGAACGATTTGGAAATGGGAAGGTAAAATACTGGGCAGCGGGCAGATGACTGCAACTGAATACACACCCGGACAGCTGCTGGCTTATGATCTTTCATTTGATAAAGGGAAATACCAGTCCAAAGGGAAAATAACTATTGTGAAGACAGGCGACTCCTGCAAAGTTTCATGGATCGACATGGGAGACCTGGGATATAATCCTGTAAACAGGTATTTTGGCCTGATGATGGACAAAATGATGGGGCCCGATTTCGCAAAAGGTCTTAAAAAGCTGAAGAATGTTTGTGAAGCCAGGGCTTCATGGCCAAGAATTGAAGAAAAATCCATGCCAGCGCAGATCGCTGTGCTGATAAGGGATTCGGCCGGACCGAAGACATATGCAAAAGTTATGGGAAAAGGCTTTGGTGAACTAATGGGATTCGTGAAAGCCGGTAAGCTGAAATGTACCGGCCATCCTTTTGCGATCTATGTCAAATATGATACTATTACCATGAATGGAGTGTTTGACATGGGGATCATAGTCGAAAAAGCAGAAAAGGGCAAAGGCAGGGTCAGGGTTGAAAATTTGCCCGCCATGAATGCTGTGATCGCTTATTATTTCGGTCCTTATGACAAAACGGGGGATACATATAAATATTTACACCAGTACGTAAGTGAAGAAGAACTTCACATGACCGGCGGGCCCTGGGAAATTTATGTGACTGACCCGATGACTGAAAAAGATCCTGCAAAGATTGAAACCGATATTGTATTTCCGGTGAAATGAAAGCATCATGAGAAAGATAGATCCTGAATGATAATCCAAAAAGTCCGGATTGTTTTTCTTATAATTAATAGTATGTTGATATTTAATCAATTACAAATAATTACATGAAGTGTTTGTAGAGGAATTAA
>JAPLDN010000305.1 GCA_026391755.1 Bacteroidota bacterium | reverse complement strand
CGGTTTCTCAACAGGCTTGCAGAGTATCTTGAACAATTTGATAATACACAGACAATCTGATTATGGAACTCAACCTGAACCGACCCCTTGTATTTATGGACCTGGAAACCACAGGAATTAAAGTGGCTACCGACCGCATTGTTGAATTATGCCTGCTGAGGATCAATCCCGATGGGACCAGGAAAATTAAAACACTCAGGATCAACCCTGGGATCCCCATTCCTGCTGAGACTACTGCAATTCACGGGATCAGGGATGAAGATGTGAAAGACTGCCCAAAATTTGCCCAGGTTGCAGCGGAACTTGCAGAATTTATGGACGGTTGCGACATTGCAGGCTATAACTCCAATCACTTTGACATCCCATTGATAGTTGAAGAATTCCTAAGGGCCGGGATAGACCTGGAACTGAAAGGACGCAGGTTTGTCGACATACAGAACATTTTCCACAAGATGGAGCCCAGGAACCTTTCAGCTGCATATAAATTTTATTGCAGCAAAGAACTGGATAATGCTCACTCTGCAGAAGCCGATACTATTGCCACCTTTGAGATACTCAAAGCCCAGCTTGACCGTTACAGTGACACAGAATTCAAGGACAAAAAAGGCCTCATCACAAAGCCTGTTGTGAACGATGTGAAGGCATTAAGCGACTTCAGTTTCAGCAACCGTTCGGCCGATCTCATCGGCCATGTAATCTATAATGAAAAGGATGTTGAAGTGTTCAATTTCGGGAAACACAAAGGTAAGGCCGTCAGCGATGTTTTCAGAACCGAACCCTCCTATTACGACTGGATCATGAAAAGCGAATTCCCCTTGTCAACCAAAAAAGTTGTAACGGCAATAAAGCTCAGGGGCTTCAATAAAGAATCGGTAAAAACAGAATTATTCTGAAGAATTTATGAAGATCATCTGTATTGGGCGCAATTACGTTGACCACATAAGGGAGCTCAACAATGCTATCCCCGGCGAACCTGTATTCTTCCTTAAGCCCGATACCGCATTGCTTATCAGGAACCGTCCGTTCTACTACCCATCGTTTTCGGCCGATATTCATTACGAGCTTGAACTGGTTCTTAAGATCAGCAAGGTTGGCCGGCATATCCAAAAGGAATTTGCAACTACTTATTTTAACGAAATAGGTCTTGGCCTTGATATGACAGCAAGGGACCTGCAGGAAAATGCGAAAAAAAAGTCCCTGCCATGGGCCGTTGCCAAGGGGTTTGACCAATCGGCACCAATCAGCAGGTTCATCCCTGTAAGCCGCTTCAGTGATTTCAGAAATATCGGCTTTCACCTTGACCTCAACGGGAAAATAGTACAACAGGGCAATTCAGGCCTTATGATTTATTCTTTTGAAGATATCATCTGCCATATCTCAAAGTATATGACACTCAGGACGGGAGACCTCATCTTTACAGGCACACCGGCCGGGGTTGGCCCGGTTAAAATCGGCGATATACTTGAAGGCTGGATTGAAGGAGAAAAAATTCTGAAATGCGGGATTAAATAAGCCTGGTTTTCTTACCTGAATACGATATCCCTGATAAGTTCTCTTCCTGAAGCTTTGTTCAGCCTGGATATAAGGGTTTCTTTCATAAACAGGAGCTCCTGGCGGAGAGCTGCAGAATCGACAGTCACGAATAATATTTTATCCCTCACCCTTACACTTGTATGAGATGCTATCATGGGGCCGCAGATCCCGGGCCAGTGATCAACAAGCTTAGTCTCTTCAAGATGATCTTCGAGCCTGTATTTTTTCAGGAACTCCTGCACTACATCCCTGAGCGGGCGGTCGTTTGATTTCATATGCTAATCCTGTATGGGAAGGCTGAAAAACTTATGATCAATCTCCATGGCGTCGAAGATCCGTCGTATGCGGTCTCCGCTTGTATCAGTGATAAAAACCTGCCCAAAATTATGTTTGCTTACCAGGCTGATGAGCTGCTGCACGCGCATATCATCGAGCTTGTCGAACACATCATCTAGCAATAAAACAGGTTTGTAGCCTTTGATGTTCCTGGTATAATCGAACTGGGCAAGTTTGATCGCTACCACAAAGGACTTTTGTTGTCCCTGGGATCCGAATTTCTTGACCTGGAAACCATCGAGGGTGAATTCAAGGTCATCCTTATGTATCCCTACTGTAGAGAACTGTGCAGACCTGTCACGGGAAAGGCTTTCCCTGACCAGGGTTTCCATTTGGGCATTGCAGAGTTGGGAATCGTATATTACATCCACTTTCTCAATCCCCCCGCTGATGTATGTGTAGTAATGCTGGAAAATGGGGATGAATGCTTCTAAAAAGCTGCTTCGTTTGTCAAACAGGAGCCCGCCAAGCCTGATCAGATGCCCGTCCCATATCTCCAGCTGGGAAGAATCAAAAAAATTCCTCTCAGCGAATGATTTTAAAAGGGCATTTCTTTGTGTCAGCACCTTGTTGTACTGGATAAGGTCGTCGAGATACAATTTATCGAACTGGGATATCACGCTGTCGATATACCTCCGCCTCACTTCCGATCCCTCATTTATAAGGTCCCTGTCGTAAGGCGATATCATAACCAGGGGGAAATTCCCGATATGATCGGCAAGACGGTCATATTCCTTTTTATTCAGGAGGAAACGTTTACGCTGATTCTTCTTTAGAATGCACTGGACCAGGTCGGGGCTGTCGCCAGTACGGTGGAAACTGCCGTTGATGGCGAAAAAATCCTGTCCGTGCCGGATGTTCTGGGAATCTGCAGGATTAAAATAGCTCTTGCAGAATGAAAGGTAGTGGATGGCATCCAGCAGGTTTGTCTTTCCAACCCCGTTATTCCCTGTAAAACAATTGATCTTGTCGGAAAAGACAAGGTCGCATTGTTCGTAATTTTTAAAATTTGAAAGCGAAAGCTTATGAAGAAACATTCTCCGAAAATAAGACCCGCAAATATACGAAGTCCTTATTTCTTCTTCGTGAATTCCGAAAGATTAACAGCAACGGTGAAATAGTTGGGATTATGCCCGCCGGCCTGCATACTTGCTCTTGTATAACTAATGTTGAACATTTTTATCCTGAATAGCAAACACTTTGGCAATGGTAATTTCACCTCCGAGGACTATATGCCGCATAAGGTTATCTGCAAACTTGCTGATCTCCGATTTTGACTGCGTCTGACCGGTGATGGGGTCAGCCTGGTTCGCGGGATTGTTCGGGTCGGTATACGAAAGATCCCACTTCTGCAAGTCTGAAAATATCTGATAAAAACGTAGCGGGATATGTTTTAACTTCTCACTGAGACCTATCTGGATCTGAAATGGCAAGGGTTCATGGTTCCCCGCAGTATAAGGGACGATCTGATAACCGATATTCCTGAAAATCAGAGAAGCATTAAACACATCATCCGTGGCGGTATAAGTTCCTGCAACGTCCACCGCAATTCCAAATGAGCGGTAAGTTTCTAGTGCCGAATAAATAAGCTTGGCATTGGCCCCGATATTAAAGTGAGGACTCAAAGGCCTGCCCCATCCAATGTTCAAAGCATACTCGGAAGCCGAAAACGTCCCTGTTATAGTCCCGGAGGCATCGGCCTGAGTAAAACTGCCGTAGGATATAAACTGCAATGCACCTGCAAAATTGCCTGCTTTATTAAAAGAATGGGCGAACATGACATAGCCATAGTTTGCCGCCATGAAATTTACAAAACTGAAGGCAAGGCTATTGTTCATATCGGCAGTAATTACAGAAGGGTTCGCCAGGGCAACAGTTACATCATTATCCCTTACGGGTAGAAAATTCCCACCTATCGAAGCAACCCTTGCCGAATTGGTCAGGTTCAGGAATTCGTATGTACCCGAGCTGCCGCTTTGGGCAAAAAGCTGATTTGGATTGAGCGCCAGTATAAGAGTGGAAATAAAAAAGAGGCGTATAAGTTGGTACACGTTTATTAATTGATTTGAATAATTAACGGAATCCCGGGTGAATTATTACATACTGTTTAAGAAACTATTGGATAAGTCCCCTGCCCGATTTTTTAATACTGTCCTGCTCAGTAAGATCGGCAACAAGCTTATCAAGTATGCCGTTGATAAACTGTTTGGATTTCTGGGTGCTGAAATGTTTTGAGATTTCAATGTACTCATTCAATGAAACTTTAACCGGGATTACAGGAAAGTAAAGTACTTCTGCAAGAGCCATTTTAAGGATGATGATATCGGTAAGAGCAATCCTTTCAAGTTCCCAGTTCTTGGATCTGGAACTGATCAGTTTCTCAAATTCTTCACTGTGAATGATTGTCAGGCTGAACAGCTTTGTGATAAATTCGTTGCTTTCAGCCGCTTCATCTTCATTGTCTTTAGTAAAAAGAGAAACGATATCCTCCTTATCCATAAAATTCCCGGGCATTATCATCATTGCCTTGATGGCAAAACCTGATGCAACGTCAAAGTCGTCATGCCAGTGAATGCTCCTCTCCTCGCAGAATGACCTCAGATCGGCATTGTTTGCAACATTTTTCCTGAACAGTTTGATCAGGAAACTGCGGTCTTCTTCAAACGTGGTCTCCCCTGAAATAAGATAAGACTGAAGGTCTTTTGAGACCTTGAGTTTCATATAGGTTTTTCTTACCAGGTCCTGTTCTTCGGTCCATGAAATGGAATATCCTTCAATCTGTTTTTTCAGGGGCACATTACCAGCAAGCATTTTCAGAACCCGGTTCTGCATCAGTTTCTTGCTTGGGTTAAGCTCGTCGGCAGTTGGGTAGAATTTATTTTTAGATTCCTCCATCCTGTATTCATAGAAATGGATAAGTTCGAACAGGAAAGAAAACTGAAGGCTAAATAGCTGGTAAACCATTTCAATGCTTTTCAGCAGGTTTTTTTCAGCGATCTCAATGCGGGACTCACCTCCCTGGAAATAAGCATATAAAGCCTGAAGCACTTTAACCCTGTAATGTCGACGTCCCAGCATTTGGTGAGTTTATTATCAGTTACCGAATCGGGTGCAAAGCTAAATAAAGAAGCCCATAGTTTTCAAATATTATTTTTAATTTTGCGTTTACTCAATAACGAGGAAAACTATAACTAAATGCCATTTGATAATGGAAGATACTGAAAATAAGGGTAAAGAAAGAGATGAAATCTTCTCACGTGCCGTACGGGCCGGGAAGCGAACTTACTTTTTTGATGTTAAGACAACAGTTGAGGAAGAAGCTTATCTGACCATTACTGAGAGCAAACGCAGGTTTAATGATCAGGGGAAGTTTTTTTACGAAAAGCATAAACTCTTTCTCTATAAGGAAGATTTTGATAAATTTTTAAACGGGCTTAACGACTCCCTTGAATTTATAAGGACTGGTAAAGCACCGGATCGCCCTGTTCCGGAAAATGGTTTTTATCCTTCGGATGAAACGGAAAGCAAAGACTTAAGGATGGATAGGCACTCCATTGAGTTCGAGGATCTGACCTCTGAGCCTGAGCACACCGTGTAATTATACAATTCGAACAAAGGTTTGCTGCCCCCAAGGCAGCTATTTCACTATACGACAAAACTTATTAACATAGCCCCGGTTAAAGGCATTAAACTCTAAATTTGTTCACTGATTAATACACAAATGGGTAAAGTAATCGCAATTGCTAATCAGAAGGGGGGTGTGGGGAAAACCACTACGGCGATCAATCTCGCCGCAGGGCTGGCCGTGCTTGAACATAAAACACTTCTCATCGATGCAGATCCTCAGTCAAATGCCACATCGGGAGTGGGTTTTGATCCGCGCAACATTGAAAACAGCATTTACGAATGCATTATCGATCATGTTGATCCGCTATCAATAATACTTAACACATCCACTCCATTTCTTGATCTGCTCCCTTCACATATCGACCTTGTTGGAGCCGAGATCGAGATGATCCAGTTGCCCAACCGGGAGAAGGTTATGAAGAATGCCATTGAAAAAGTGAAATCCAATTATGATTATATCATCATTGATTGTTCACCTTCACTCGGGCTGATCACGGTTAATGCGCTTACAGCTGCTGATTCGGTTATCATCCCGGTTCAATGTGAGTATTTTGCACTTGAAGGTTTGGGCAAACTCCTTAATACCATCAAAATAGTCCAGGCACGCCTCAACCCTGCCCTGGATATCGAGGGCATATTGCTTACGATGTACGATAACCGTCTGAATCTTTCAAAACAAGTTGTTGAAGAGGTTAAAACGCATTTCCAGCAAATGGTTTTTCATACAATCATTAACCGCAACACCAAGCTGGGTGAGGCTCCGAGTTTTGGCCAGACCATTATGGTTCATGATATTAACAGTACAGGCGCTATCAACTACCTTAACCTGGCCCGTGAAATATTACAAAATAATGAAGTGCCGGCTCAAACTTTGGCCGGGCAAGAAATAAGCCAGTAGTATGCAAGGAAAGAAGAAGGCATTAGGAAGAGGGTTAAGCGCGTTGCTTGAGGGCGGCGCTTCAGAGCTTGCCGGTGAAGAACTGCTTGCCATTCCGGCAAGTCATGCAGTAGCGGCAATCCCCCTGGACCAGCTGGAGACAAATCCTTTTCAGCCCAGGTCGCAGTTTGAGGAAAAAGAGCTTGCCGAACTTGCAGTATCCATCCAGGAACAGGGTATTATTCAGCCTGTCACAGCCCGGAGGATAGGCCCCGACCGTTACCAGCTGATCACAGGTGAAAGAAGGTGCAGGGCGGCAAAAATGGCAGGCCTTAAAGAGATCCCTGCATTCATCAGGCTTGCAAATGACGAGCAGATGCTTGAAATGGCACTTGTTGAAAACATACAAAGGATGGACCTGAACCCCCTGGAAGTGGCCCTGAGTTTCCAGCGCCTTATCGAAGAATGCCGTATACGGCAGGAGGACCTTGGCCAGAAAGTCGGCAAAGACCGTTCAACAGTATCAAATTACATCCGCCTTCTGAGACTGCCTGTTGAAATCCAGGTAGCCGTGAGGGATGGCATCATCAGTATGGGGCATGCCAGGGCACTTATCACCATCGAAGATGAACAACAGCAGTTGCTGCTGCTTCAGAAAATATTGGAGAGGAAACTGTCGGTGCGCCAGGTCGAAGATATAGTAAGAGACCTTCTTAAACCTTCGAAACCTTCTTTGCCTTCAGGCCCGAAACTTCTGCCCTCCCATTACCAGCATGCCCGTGAGGAGATCAGCCGAAAACTACGGCAGGAAGTTGAAATCCGCTTACAGCGAAAGGGAAGAGGAAGCATACTGATCCACTTCAATTCTGAAGAGGAATTTGATCAATTATTTTCCAAAATGAACTTTGAATGAGATTACTATTGCTGGCGGTTGCTTTATCCTGGCTTGCCGTTTTACCTTTTAAAACAGCTAAAGCCCAAACCGACAGTATCCCCAAAGAAACGCCGGACTCCATACGTGAAAAAGAACATTCCCCAACCAAGGCAACGATCATGTCGGCATGCCTTCCCGGGCTTGGGCAGATTTACAACCGCAAAGCCTGGAAAGTACCAATAATTTATGCAGGCTTCGGCGTAATGGCCTATCTTATTGTGTTCAATACCAATTATTACCTTGACTACAAATGCGCCTATATCGAATCGGAAAACGGCGACAAAAACGGTAACTATGCATACCTTGTTAACCGTTACAGCGCTTCCGAACTGGCCTCGGCCAGGGAATATTACAGGAGGAACCTTGAAATGACATGCCTGGTAGCCGCATTATGGTACGTCCTGAATATCCTTGATGCTACCGTCGATGCACATTTGTTTACATTCAACATCGACAAATCCCTCAGCATGAAAGTCGAACCATCTGTTTTCATGCCTACTGTCGCTTCGAAACAAATGGGCGGGGGAATTAAATTATCATTGCACTTTTAACACAGACTTATGAAGATTGCATTACTGGGATATGGGAAAATGGGACAGGAGATCCACAAACTGGCTGAGAAAAGGGGCCATGAAATCGTCCTGATCATTGATAATGATGAGGAATGGCAGGACAAAGGGGCTCAACTTAAAGAGGCTGATGTTGCCATTGAATTCACTACTCCCGAATCGGCTGTTGACAACATCCTGCATTGTTTTGATGCCGATATCCCTGTTGTCGTTGGTACTACGGGCTGGATTGAAGATATCGAAAGCATCCGCAAGACCGCAGTTGAACAAAACAAAGGCCTTTTCTTTTCGCCGAATTTCAGCATAGGCGTCAATCTTTTTTTTGATCTGAACAGGTACCTCGCCTCACTTATGGCTAAATGGGAAAATTATGAGATTTCCATTGAGGAAACCCACCACATCCATAAACTTGATGCGCCCAGCGGGACAGCCATTGTGCTTGCGAACGATATCATCCGCTATAATGAAAGAAAGGAAAAATGGGTAAAGGAACTTCAGGAAAATCCTGATGAAGTAGGGATTAAATCGTACAGGTCGGAAGATGTACCCGGCACACACATCATACGTTACGAATCTGAAATGGATGCAATCGTTATCACCCATACAGCCAAATCCCGAAAAGGGTTTGCCCTGGGGGCCCTGCTTGCGGCAGAATGGATCAAAGGCAAACACGGGTTCTTCGAGATGAGAGACCTGCTGAATTCGCAAAAAAGTACACCCTGACAGCAAGAATTCAATGAAAATCACGTTATTCTAATATAAACGCCCAAAATGAACCTTTATCTTATTTTATCCGTCATTTTTTGCGCTGCTACAGTTGTCGGCCTTTGGGGGATCTTCGTAAAAGCCGGGGAAGCGGGATGGAAAGTCCTTGTTCCGTTTTATAATATGTACATCTGGCTTCAGATTATCAGGAAACCCCTGTGGTGGTATATATTCCTTCTCATACCGTTCATCAACGTTTTCGTCATTTTGCTGATGATAGTCGAGATTGTGAAGTGCTTTAAAAAATATGACCTGCTTCAACAGGCTGCCGGGGTGATCTTCCCTTTTCTATACCTTCCCTACCTCGCTTTCTCTGAATCCCAGAAGTATTATGATCCTGATAAACTTACCCCGGTGAAGAAAACTGCGGTAAGAGAATGGGTCGATGCCATTATATTCGCCGTTATTGCAGCAAGTATAATCCGCATCTTCTTCTTTGAGGCCTATACTATTCCAACATCATCCATGGAAAAAACCCTGTTGGTCGGAGATTATCTTTTTGTGAGCAAAGTCAGTTACGGCCCTAAAGTTCCAAACACCCCACTTTCATTCCCCTTTGTTCACCATACCCTGCCCCTGACCGAATCAACCAAATCCTACCTCGAGTGGATCAGCCTTCCGTATTACAGGTTTCCCGGTTTCTCATCCATTAAAAATATGGATGTCGTCGTTTTCAATTATCCTGACGGAGATACTCTTTCCACCAAGCTCCAGAGCACGATGAGCTATTACCAGCTTGTAAGGCAGTATGGCAGGGATGCCGTCTGGAACAACAAGCAATCCATTGGCGAAATAATCGCCAGGCCTGTCGATAAGCGCGAAAATTTCATCAAACGATGCATTGGCATACCCGGTGATACAATACGTATCATCGACAGTAAAGTCTTCATCAACGGTAAACCAGAACAAAATCCGGGAAAAAGGCAGTTCAAATACATTGTCCGTACCGACGGAAACCCGATAAACACCATGAACCTCGAGAAACTCGGAATTACCGAGCCTCCTCAGACCTTTAACAACGGCGATTACGAACTGACCCTTTCGGATGAAGCGCTTGAGGGCATCAGGCAATTCAGTAATGTAAAATCCATTGAACTTGAGATAAGCCCGAAAGGGCAATGGGATCCCAATATCTTCCCATTCGACTCAACCTATCGCTGGAACGTTGATAACTTCGGACCATTATGGGTCCCTAAAGCAGGAATTACATTTAAAATCAATAGTTCAAACATCATGTTCTATAAAAGGATCATTGGTGTATTTGAAGGAAATGACCTGAAAATCCGTGACGGTAAAATCTTCATTAACGGAAAGGAAACCGGCTCCTATACTTTCAGGATGAATTATTACTGGATGATGGGCGACAATCGTCACAATTCTATGGATTCGCGTTACTGGGGCTTTGTCCCTGAAGATCATGTTGTAGGAAAAGCATCATTCGTATGGCTTTCAATGGATCCGAATAAATCACTCTTCGAAGGGAAGATCCGCTGGAGCAAACTCCTTCACTTCGTTAAATAAAACCTTTGAACACTAAAGCAGGCATATGAAGAGCGCCCGAATCCGTCTTATTTTCATGATAATCCCTGCCTTCCTGCTTGCAGGTGGAAACCTTTTTGCAGCTCAGCCGTTCGAAGGGGTCATTACCTTTAGGATCACTTACCCCGGCAAAAAACTGACTGAAAGCCAGCTTGCTTTATTCCCCAAAGCCCTTTCAGTCATGATCAAAGGGGGAAGGTCCCGAACCGATATTTTAACCGGGGGAGGCAGCAGGGTGGAAATAACAGATCACCAGGAGAAAACTAAGATCAAGCTGCTCAATATGATGGGACAGAAGTACGCCATTAAGTATACAACAGAAGATATTGCAAAAGAAACAGCAAAAGAACCACCGGTTGAAGTTGAGCTGACCACTAATACAAAAAACATTGCTGGTTATGTTTGCAAAAATGCCGTTATTACTGTCAATGACAAAAACGGGAAGTACACTATTGACGTATATTACGCTCCGGAACTCGGAGGGAAGCAGGCAAATTTCGACAAAGGCATTTACAAGGATATTGACGGTGTTCTCATGGAATTCTCTATGAGAACCCCGGAAATGACCATGCGATTTACTGCTAATTCGGTCGAAAAAAAAACGGTTTCTCTTAAAGAATTTGAAATTCCTCCCGATTATGCTATACTTTCAAAGGATGAATTAAAAAGTAAAATCGGGGGAAAGGAGTAAGACCACATGGCAAAACAATACAATCCTTTAAAATCCAATACATTCAGGGAT
>JAPLDN010000185.1 GCA_026391755.1 Bacteroidota bacterium | reverse complement strand
ATCTGATGTCTGATGTCTGATGTCAGATGATATTTCAATCCGGATGCGTGAAAGCTCATTCTCCCAGTTCTGGTGGGCCAGCCGGCATATCCATTCAAAATCCCAATTCGGTATCTCGGCTTTCAGGTTTGAAAGGGCGCCTTCCATGCTTACTGCTGACAGGCCGATCTTAAGACATACCTGCTCGCCCTTCTCGGTGCTGAACCCGAACCAGGCCCTGATCTTCTTTCCAGCCATCTCAGGGAAATTGCGGTACTGCCCGAACCTGCGCCAAAAACCGCGGTAGACGGGCTTATCCCAGTTACGCCATCCGCACTCAGTAAAAGGCTTCGAAAAGGCCATGGCAAAATACATATACCTGTTTCTTCCCCAGCCGCTGGTGATGCGGTAACCCGTGATCAGGGTGTCGTTGACGACCCGGATGTATGCCCATAGCACCTTACCGTCATAATTATAGATGCCGTGGAGCATATCGAGGATGATGCGTGAAGAATCATTGGCCGGGAAGGTGTACCGGTGAAATCCGCAGCGCAAAGTCGCCGTCAGCTCAGCAGTAACGTTCGGATCGTCGAGATGCACCTGGTAATAACCTGGTTCTGCTTTCTCTGTTTCGTGTCTGAAAACCGAACGGTAACCCTTCTCAGGATGATCGGCCGTTCCCGGGTTGAGTCGCAAAGGTCCGGTTTGGGGCATGATGAGGAAGTCGCCCAGGTCGGAATGACCGCTGCCGTTGAAATGAGTATGGCTGAAGCCTATTATCGTCTTGTCGCCATATTGATATCCGGCGCAATATCTGTAGACTGCCGGATTATATTTCCCGTCCATATCATAAGGGATGGTATCGGTATCGGGACTGAGCTGAACAAAACCAAAAGGCACACAGGCTCCAGGGAAGGTGTGCCCCATTTCCTTTGTCCCGATAAAGGGATTGACATGGGAGGTGAGTGGCTGGGAGAAGGAAGGGAAGCACAAGAGGAGAAGGAGGTATAAGGATAATTGAATGATGCGGGATACGGAATACGGGATACGGGATACAGGATGCGGGATACGGGATTGAGGATGGTCTATCATAGGACAGGATTGTATAGGACAAAGGTAGGAAATCCCGGGGTTATTATCAGATGTCAGATGTCAGATGTCAGATGTCAGATGTCCAGGGTGCAAAACTTTTATTGATCTGATCAGATCGATTTATTATATTTGTATGTTCTATATATCTAAATCATTCCGGTTTTTCAAATCATGAGCCTGATGAAAAAGTTATTCTTACTACTCAGTGGCATTCTACTCTCATTTTATGTTTCCGCCCAGCCCTGCCTGCATGATGGCCGGGGGTTTTATACACAGGTCGACGTTGACCTGTTTCATCGCGATAATCCCAATTGCACAGTGATCCAGGGAGATGTTATTATCAGCGGGAGTGACATCAAGAACCTTGACAGCCTGAGGGGGCTTGTTTCCATCGAAGGATACCTCGACATATCACATACTGAACTCCTTGGTGATTTGTCGGGTCTTGACAGCCTCAGGGCAATTGGCGGGCATTTCGGAATATATTCCAATCTCAACCTGCGAACATTGAAAGGGCTGGGGCATTTGCAGTTGGTCGGCGATAACTTTGAGATATTTGACAACCCTGTTCTCAGGGACCTGAAAGGCCTGGATACACTGGCTGCTATTACCAGGAATTTCTGGATAGGATCCAATCCCGTGCTTGATACCCTTAAAGGTCTTAAAAACCTCAGGTCTATCGGAGGACTTTTACAAGTCAATGACAACCTGGCATTGAAAGGACTTCGTGAACTTGGCAACCTGAAGAATCTTGGGCAGGAACTTCTGATTTATTCTAAGCAGTCCCTGCGATCACTTAGCGGGCTCGACAGCATCCGTCCCGGGATGATCCCGGCTATCTCCATTTATAATAACGAAGTTCTCTCGGTATGCGACGTATACAGCATATGCAAGTACTTTGACGTCACCTGGGGAAGCGTCACGATATATAATAACCGGGCCGGCTGCAACAACAAGGCGGAAGTGAAAGCAGGCTGTGATACACTGGGGGTTCAAACCTTGCAGGCAGGCCTGCCTTTTCTTCTATACCCAAATCCAACCAGCGGAACCCTGAGCATTCAGGTTTTAAACAATCTTCAGCAGTTTCATTTAAGCCTGTCGGATATCAGAGGCAGGGAAATACTGGGCATGGTAATGACCGAACCTGAAACTCTGATTGATCTGGGTAAATTGCCAGGCGGGATTTATTTTATGAGGCTTGTATCGGGCAGCCAAAACTTTGCTTCAAAGATTATTAAATACTGAAAGCCCGGCAGTATAATACCTTCTACGCCCATCAAGCTCATAACGAGAGCGTTTACCGGGCGAAATCACGTTCATCGAGCCATTACGAACTTTCCGTACTTTTACAAAAAAAATCAAATTCATGCGCCAGCAGGAACGCTACTCTAAAGCAATTGAATATTTCCTTGCCCACCGGCCCACGGCTGAAACCGAACTCGTTTATACAGATCCGTATCAGCTTGCGGTTGCCGTGATCCTGTCGGCCCAGTGCACCGATAAAAGGGTGAACATGATTACCCCTGGTCTGTTCAAAAAATACCCAACGGCCCGGAGCCTTGCCATGGCAAAGCACGAGGAGGTATTCGAACTGATCAGGAGCTGTTCTTACCCGAATAATAAAACGAAAAATATTATCGGGATGGCCCAGGTCCTGGTCAGGGACTTTAAGAATATCATGCCTTCGGATGTGAATGAGTTGCAGAAACTTCCGGGCATTGGCCGCAAAAGTGCGAATGTTCTGGCTGCGGTGATCTATAATAAGCCGGCAATGGCCGTGGATACCCATGTTCACAGGGTGAGTGCAAGGATAGGGCTTACTGTGAACGCAAAGAATCCCTTTCAAACTGAAATGCAGCTGGTCAAACATATCCCCGAAGACCTGATCCCGATCGCCCACCACTGGCTTATCCTGCATGGTAGGTATGTTTGCATCGCACGTAAACCCAAATGCGGGGAATGCGGGCTGACAGGGATATGCAAGTACTACCAGAGTCAAAAAAGAAAGGGGATAGCTGGATAGCTGGATAACTGGATAGCTGGATATCCGGTTTGTTGAAAACTAAATGCTATTCCGTCGGAGAATCCGGATGGGTTTTAATAATTTTGGATAAAAATTGATTGTATGGGATCTCTAAAGGTTGGTGATAAAGCTCCTGATTTCCAGGTAGTCGACCAGGATGGTATACCGGTGGGCCTGAAAGACTTCAGGGGAAGCAGGCTGATATTGTATTTTTATCCCAAGGATGATACTCCCGGATGTACGGCAGAGGCCTGTAACCTGAAAGATAACTATCAGATATTAAAGAAGAAGGGATTTAAAGTGTTAGGTGTAAGCGCCGATTCTGAAGCTGCACATAAAAAATTTATTGCAAAATACGTATTACCTTTTGCACTGATCCCGGATAAAGAGAAAACCATTCTCAAGGCATACGGTGCCTGGGGCAGGAAAAAACTGTATGGCAGGGAATACGACGGTATCATCCGGACTACATATGTAATCGATGAAAAAGGAGTAATAGAAAAAATATTTACCAAAGTGGATACTAAAAACCATTCGCAGCAGATCCTTAAGGAGATGGGCTTATAAAATAAAGGAGGAAAAATGTCACAGGAAGTTAACAAAGAAAAAGTAAAAGCTCTTCAGCTAACGCTCGACAAGCTGGAAAAAGCTTATGGAAAAGGAACAATCATGCGCCTGGGCGAAAATGCCATTGAAGCTGTGGATGTGATCTCGACAGGGTCGATAGGTCTTGATATTGCACTTGGTGTAGGCGGTTTGCCCAAAGGACGGGTAATCGAGATCTATGGTCCGGAATCATCCGGTAAAACGACCCTGGCCTTACACGCGATTGCGGAATCCCAGAAAGCGGGAGGTATTGCTGCCTTTATCGATGCGGAACATGCTTTCGACCGTTTCTATGCACAGAAGCTGGGTGTGGATGTAGAGAACCTGCTGGTATCACAGCCAGATAACGGGGAACAGGCCCTTGAGATCACCGAAAACCTGATCAGGTCGGGAGCCATCGATATCATTGTGATCGACTCGGTCGCCGCCCTGACGCCAAAAAGTGAGATCGAAGGGGAAATGGGCGATTCGAAAATGGGTTTGCAGGCCCGCCTGATGTCCCAGGCACTGAGAAAACTCACCTCGACCATCAGCAAAACACAAACCTGCTGTATCTTTATCAACCAGCTTCGTGAAAAGATCGGTGTGATGTTCGGCAATCCGGAGACGACTACGGGTGGAAATGCGCTGAAATTCTATGCCTCCGTGAGGCTCGACATCCGCAAACAAACACAGTTAAAAGATGGTGAAGAAGCAATCGGGAACCGTGTCAGGGTAAAAGTTGTGAAGAACAAGGTTGCTCCCCCTTTCAGGAAAGCCGAGTTCGACATCATCTTTGGAGAGGGGATCTCGAAATGTTACGAAATCCTGGACCTTGCGGTTGACAATAACATAATTAAAAAGAGCGGTTCCTGGTTCAGTTACGGGGATACAAAGCTCGGGCAGGGCAGGGATGCCGTAAAGAAGCTGATCCAGGACAATCCCGAGCTGATGGAAGAGCTTGAAGGCAAGATCAAGGAATTACTAAAAACACAGAAGTAGCATGAGGTTTTCAGCGATTTGGACAGTTTGCCTGCTGCTGACGCTAAGTCTGTCGTGCAGCAGGGGAGGAGGGGTGCACAGCAAACTCAGCAGGGAAGATTCACTGAGGGTGGAACTTGAGAACCTGAATAAACAGATCTCCGGGCATGAAAAAGATGCCGGGTTGTTGCACAGCAGGGCAAAACTTTACATCGCCCTCAGCCAGATCAACCAGGCCCTGAACGATATCAACAAAGCCCTGCAGCTGGATCCGAAAAAGGCCGATTATTACCTCACCCTCTCAGATATTTACCTGATGATGGGCCAACCCCAGAATTGCGAGGAGTCACTGTTGAAGGCTGTTTCGGTGGATCCGAAAAGTATCAATGCCAACCTGAAGCTTGCAAACCTTTATCTTATCGTAAAGGATTATAAGAAGGTAGACCAGTATGTGAGGGAGGTGCTTACACTCGACAAGGCAAATTCATCGGCCCGTTTTACACGGGCTATGGCATTGATTGAAACGGGAGATACGGCCCATGCCATTGGAGACCTGATGGACGCGGTGAGGCTGAACCAGCAGTTTTTTGATGCTTATATGCTACTGGGAGAATTGTACGCCACCCACAAAGACCCTCTGGCCGCAGGCTATTTTACAAATGCACTAAGGATTCGCCCAAATAACAGGGAGGCTTTATACAACCTCGGCATGTTCTACCAGGAGAGTGGCCAATACCCGAAGGCAATCGGTATTTACGAGGAATTAAGCAAGGTGGATACGGCGTTTAAAGATGCTCCTTACAATATCGGTTATATAAATCTCGTGTATCTCCAGGATTTCAAAACAGCCGCGGAGTATTTTTCAAAGGCTATCGCAAGGGACCCCGGGTATGCCGAAGCCTGGTATAACAGGGGATTGAGTTATGAGCAGCTGAAAGATTACAGGAAAGCATATGATGACTACCAGCAAACCCTCAAATTGAAGGTCAATTACGATAAAGCGATCGAGGGATTGAACAGGCTGGATAAGCAGTCAAAGAAATAATCAGTCATCACGATCAGAGCCTTTGAGGAATCACGTAAGGCAGGACCGGATTCTATAATCTATTTTGCGCCCATTTCGGTTTTTAACGCATTAAGCTCTTCCAGTAGTTTCACGGAAGCAGCTTTCAGGTCTTCAAATAACTGGTTCAACCCTGCCGATTGCTGGTTCTTGGCCATCTCGTCAAGTTTCCGTGATAACTCAATGGTAAGCGGATCCTGAAAGTTTGCGACAACTCCTTTCAGGCTATGGGCGTTAAACTTAAGTTGTGTAAAATCACCTTCCTGGATATTCCTGGTAATCTTTTCAACACGATCAGGATATTCGCTGAAAAAGATATCGATGATCTCGATAATGGTTTCTTTGTCGAAATACTGGAAGTTCTGGTTTAATTTCTGCCGGTCAATCATACCTTATCGTTTAATGCAAATATAAACAATAAAATTTTTCTTTAAACAACTATTGTGTTAATGAAATAACATTTGGTGCAAGAGGGTTATAATCCTTCATTTGCAGGTTGGGAGTCTCTGAAAAGTTCATCTGCAACCATGGTACACCAACTTCCGGGGTTGGATAGAAAATAGCGCTTACCAGGAAGGTTGGAAAGATCAGGTTATCGTTTTTTATCAGCAAACCAACTCCGATACCTGTATAAAACCTGGTCTCGAATAGCTTTGAGATACCGTCGCTTTTAAACCCGCCTGCAAACATCCCGGTAAACGCAAACCTGAAACCATAGAAGTACCAGGGGGTGAAGGCTACCGTGGAAAAATACCAGCTGATTGAGTTTACCCCTTTAAACACCGTGTCGGAACTGTAATTGCTGATACGCATATCCTGGTTAATATACGTGAAATCGTTATTGTTGGGACGTCTCAGGAATCCCTGGCGGTAGGTTGTGAATATATAAGTTCTGAATTTATAACGCTTGTCGGGTGTAAAATAAAGGTAACTCATATAATTCAGCCTCAGGTTAAGTACCCCGTCTTCGAAAGTCCGGTGATTAAAAAATATACCCAGGTCCATACGGCCCTGGAGGTAACCAAAGTTCTTGATGAAATTTCCCTGGGCATAGGAAAATCCGGAATATAAGCGGGTGTAAAAGCTCGTGAATTGGGGCCCGAACGTAAGCTGCATCAGCCTTCCATAGGGGATGTTCTCAATCTTCCCGAAGTTCAGGAAGTAATCAACCAGGTAATAGTTGTTCCTTGAAAAAGCCACGCTTGCCAGGAAATTGCTCACATTATAATAACTCCTGTTGGAATCTATGCTAATACCGGGTCTCTGGCCGTAAGCTGTAGCCTGGAATGAAGATAAGGCAACAAACCGGGTCGGGATCTTGTATTCGGCGATCTGGTAGGAGCGCCCAAGCCAGACATATCCTGAATTGGCTTTACTATAGCTTGGATTTGGTTCGACAGGCCCGTACGTGAGTTTGTTATACTGGTATGATATGCCGCCTGCTAATTTGGTCCGGTTTGTGACAAAGGGGCGATCCAGCCAGAAACCAACATTAACCTGTTTAAGGTCATCCTGATAATAATTAAGTGTGAGGTCAGTGAAAGTCCCCAGTATGTTGGTATAGGTATAAGAAACCCCGTCGAACCTCATAAAGGGAGCGCGCTGTGAGGCAAAAGAGAAGTTCAATGCAAGGCGGTCTCCCATGCCGACAAAGTTGGCGTCGAACAAGCGGATATTCATTTTTTGCGTCGTAATAAGAGGGACCACTACGCCAATAGACCACACATCCTTTGTTACCACGACAACATCCACCGAATCCATATCCTCAACCGGAACTACCACAACCCTTGCGTCATCGATATAATTCAGCTCCTTTAAAATACGT
>JAPLDN010000221.1 GCA_026391755.1 Bacteroidota bacterium | reverse complement strand
GGGACCGCCACGGCGAACGTGAGCGTGAAGGGGCGCATCCAGCGCAGCTGGCACGCCACGGCCGTCAGCGCGAGTCCGCGACTCTTGCCGAGCAGTGACGCCACCATCACGCCCATCGACGCTCCGGCCGCCACTGCACCGAGCACCAGCGCCAACCAGAAGCCCACGATCGGAAAGGCGCCCTCGTGATAGCCAATCACGTACAGCGGCAGCGACACCGCGACCGTGATCAACACCGACCATGCCGTGCCGCGTGCGCCGAGTGCATTGCGCGCTGCCCACAGCACGCCGCCCCCCAGGCGTAATGTCGGTTGTGAGGACCATGAACAAAGTCCCGGAAAATAAAAGGGCGACAGCTCTTTGGTCGCCTCCGTACGTTGCATTGATTGCAAGCATGGAAGTGATCCAGAAAACCCAGAGAAAAGGATTAGCAAGGTTGATCACAAATCCCTTGAAAAAGTATGGTAAAAGACCAGGCTTTTTGACCTTTATTTCATTAATAGCCTCAACCTGCTCGGTCATTGGGATTTTCTTCAGGAAGGTATATATGCCAAAAATCGTCATTATAGCCCCCCCGATAATTCCCAGGATAAGATGGTAAAATTTGTCATTGACAATCTGGGAAGCACCGAAATAGAAACCAATTACGAGGGCCAGGTCGCTGGCAAAAATTCCAAGGGCGAGAAAAATGCCGGTTTTCACTCCATGCTTAACACTCGTTTGCAGAAGTGCAAAAAGAGCAGGCCCAAGGGTGATGGCAACTGTAATCCCAAGGATCATACCCTCGAAAAGAGGGTGGAATATTGCAAGGCTGTTAACAACCATAATTTCTAAGATGTTCTTCCCAGGATTTAAGTTGCTGGTTTTTCAGTACACGGGGAAATTTATGAGCCCCTCCTTCTTTTCCCTGAATTTTCATCCAGTCATAAAAAGCCTGCAAAGGTACAATTTCTGCCTGAATCTGTCTAATAGCCTCAAGCCTTTCAACCCGATAGTCGTCGTTGAGGACCTTCAGGCAATCATCCAGTTTGCGTGCAAGGGTAAGAGGATCTGCCGAACTGTCGGTTCCCAGGTACCATTTATGGCCAAAAAGACTACCGTGACGGATGCCGCATACGGTAAACTCATTGATCTTTATATTCATTTCATCCTGAAGCATCTTAACCGCCCTGTTCATGTTATCCTGGGAAAGATGTTCCCCGCATAAACTCAGAAAATGCTTTGTCCTGCCGGTAAGCTGGATCTCACAGGTTTTTGTATTTGTAAATTTGAGCGTATCACCGATAAGGTACCTCCAGGCGCCGGCACAACTTGAAATCAGGAGAGCATAATCCCGGCCTTCGGTAACTTCCTCAAGGTTTAGCGATTCCGGATTATCTTTAAGATTGCCTTCTTCGTCAAAATTTCTTGCAGTGTAGGGAATGAATTCATAGTAAATCACATTGTCGGTTATCATTCCCATTGCATTTTTGCTATCGGGAAATTGATATGCAATATATCCTTCCGAGGCAAGATATGACTCGTTATACACTATCGGTTTTCCAAGCAGGGGCAGGAAACTGTTCACATAAGGTTCAAACGAAACTCCGCTATGGACATAGGCTCCGAAATTCGGCCAGATTTCATGAATGTTCCTGAGTTTGTACTCCGAAATAATCCGTTCAAGAATGATTTGTATCCAGGCCGGGACACCAACCACAATGCCGATATCCCAATTGGCGGCATTACGTACGATCTCGTTAAGTTTTACCGGCCATTCCGTTTCCCTTGAGATACTGTTTCCCGGCTTGTAGAAATGCTGGAACCAGAATGGAATTGTTTTAGCGGTAATACCCGAAACATCGCCCTGGTAATAGGTCCCGTTGTATTGCAGATGGGTGCTTCCGCCAATCATCAGTATGCCCTTTTCATAAAATTCATCCGGGAAGTCATACTTTGTGGTACTTACCAGCAGTCGAATGCTTGCTTTACGAATAGCCCAAAGCATATCGCTGGTTACCGGTATCTGTTTTGAAGAGGCATCAGAAGTCCCGGACGTGAGTGCGAAATATTTAACACGGCCCGGCCAGGTAACATAGGATTCACCATTAAGGCTCCTGTACCACCAGGAGCGGAACATGGAATTATAGTCATGAACGGGAATGCTTTCACGAAATCTTTGCGGGAAATTTGAAGATGCAAGGATGTCCTGGAACCTGTAATGCTCACCGAATGCAGTTCCCTGGGCTTTGGCCAGCAGTCTTTTCAGGACTTTTTTTTGCTCGCCTGCAGGATCAATATTTTTAATGTCAATCGGAAATCGGCGTAACTCATAAGCTTTTTTAATAATCGACCCTAGCAGCGGCATCCCTGAAATATTATTTGAATCGTGTAAAAATACAAAAAAGATACTTAATTTCGGTTCGGATTAACCCTCAGATTATCAGATATAATCAGGATAATTAACAGTCAATGAAAAGGATAATGATGTATTTAATAGCAATTGTGGTGGGTTTACCGTCCATTGCAGTGCTTGGGATATGGTGTTATCTGCAATTTTTTGAGTATAAACCTGCCCCGATTGAACCCGTACCTGTAAAAGGGAAAGGAAAACATCTTCCTGCTGAGAAAACCGATTTTTCATTTCTGACCTGGAATATAGGCTACGCCGGACTGGGCAGCGAGATGGACTATTTTTTCGATGGAGGGAAAACTGTACGTTCGGGCAAGCCGGAAATGGAAAAATATCTTCAGGGTATTTGCCGGGAGCTGAAATCAAATGACACGCTTGACTTCATTTATATACAGGAAATCGACAGGGACTGTAAAAGGACATACCGGCGGGATCAGCAAAACGACATGGAAGCTGCATTGCCAGGATATTGCAGCGCTTTTGCCCTGAATTACCTGGTTAAATTTATCCCTGTTCCTTTTTCAGAACCTATCGGAAAAGTAACGGCAGGTCTTTGTACATTCTCCAAATACCTTCCCGAGAGCAATGAACGCCATGCATACGATGCCTTCTTTTACTGGCCTAAAAGGTTGTTATGGCTTAAACGGTGTTTCCTTTGTTCTTCATATACTGTTTGCGGGGGCAAACAACTGATACTGGTAAACCTTCACAATTCGGCCTATGATGAAACCGGGGAATTACGAAAAAAGGAAATTGAAATCCTTCAAACTTACCTTCAGGGAGAATACATGAAGGGCAATTATATTATTATAGGAGGTGACTGGAACATGAACCCGAAAGACTTCAACCGGCAAACTATAAATTCAGGCGATAAAACATTTGCAATTAAATATTCACTTGACGATAAATTCATGCCGGGGTGGAAAGCTGTTTATGACCCGTTGTTGCCAACAAACCGTAACCTTGATGCCCCTTATCACAAAGGGAAGAGCGGAACTACAATAATGGACTTCTTCGTAATCTCTCCAAATGTACAGGTATTAAATTGTTTCACTGCGGATGAGGGATTCGCGAACTCCGACCATAATCCGGTTTTTGCGAAGTTCAGACTGCAGACCGGTCCTGACGGAGACAAATCGTTTTAAGTAAATAATTATGTTAAACCAGGCCGAGAAGTACATTGTAAAAGAGGAATCAACCCTGCTTGATTTCCTGGCAGCGCAATATCCGCAGTCATCGAAAACCAGCCTTAAGAAAATGATCTCTCATGGCAGTATAGGGGTTAACGGTACAACCATTAAAAATCCTGCAGCTGTCCTTCACCATGATGATGAAGTGACCTACAGGAGACATAGTGTGGTGGTAAGGGCCCATGCCCCTTTCAGGATTATTTATGAAGACCCCCAGCTGATTGTCATTGACAAGCCGGCCGGGATGCTTACTTACGGTGAGAAAGGACTCAGCGGGTCTTCAGCATACAAGGAACTGAAGGAGTATCTCAGTTCGGCTTCAAAAAGCAGGTCGGAGTTATTTGTGGTTCACAGGCTTGACAGGGAGGTCTCGGGTTTGCTGTTGTTTGCCAAAACGGAAGCAGCCCAGGATAAACTGAAAGAAAACTGGCATGATTTTACAAAAAAATACCGTGCCCTGGTGGAAGGAATCCTTGAGAATGCAAGCGGTGTTGCCAGGAGCTGGTTATCGGACGGCCCTGAATTTAAAGTTCATTCGGGCAGGGAGCGTGAAGGTGCAAAATATGCCGAAACGAGCTGGGAGGTAATGAAAATATTCGAAAAACACACCCTGATAGAACTCCACCTTGTTACCGGTAGGAAAAACCAGATAAGGGTTCAGCTTTCCGATATAGGCCACCCGGTTACGGGGGACAGGAAATATGGTGCTGATGCAAAATGGGAACGCAGGATAAGGCTTCATGGTTGTTTTTTAAGGATAAGGCACCCAAAAACGGATGAATGGATGGAATTTCATAGTGATCTTCCAAGGGGTTTCCTGGTTTTGAAACCGGAACATGAAAAATACAAATAACAGGATCAGGATCTGAAATTCCGCTGCCGCCTTGCCTCAAAAATAACAATGGCTGCAGAAACAGAGACATTCATTGAATCAATTTTTCCACCCATAGGAATCTTGATCATAGTATCGGCCTTTGTGAGCCACAATTCACTGAGGCCGGTAGATTCGGTCCCCATTACAAATGCCGTAGGACCACTAAAATCCAGGGTATGATAGAATAAATCGGAACCCAGGGAAGTGGCATACGAATGTATGCCCCTGGAACGCAACCAGGTAATGGTTTCCATTGTCGTGCTTACCGATAAAGGCACTGTGAAAATACAGCCTATGCTCGATCGTACAGTATTCGGGTTATAAACATCGGTAAGCGGATCACAAATTATCACGGCGTCAAGATTTGCAGCATCGGCAGTGCGCAGCACGGCACCCAGGTTTCCGGGCTTCTCAACAGACTCCAGTATCAGTATCAAGGGGTTGGAAGGGAGGCAGAGATCGTCCAATCCATAAAGGCGGGGCTTCGAAAGGGCAATAATCCCTTCAGCGTCCTGCCTGAAGGCCATACGGTTATATACTTGCCTTGAAACTTCGAAAAGATTGGAACCGAATGAGTATCTCGGCAATTTTGCTATCTCTTCTGCAGGTAGCAGGTCGGGGCAAAACGCCACAGACTGGATCAGAAAATCTCCCGAAACAGCCAGGTTGAATTCACGCACTCCTTCAATTATAAAAAGTTCCCGGGTTTTTCTTTCCCTGGATTTCTCCCTGAGCAGAAGAACATTTTTTATAAACGGATTTTGAATGCTTGTTATCTGGCGTATCATACGCCGAAGGTACAAATAATTCAAAATGTAATTCGCCGGGGCGGATTCTTCGGTTTTTAATCTCTCCCGGTGACTTCAAAGCAGTTTGCTGCGGAACCTGGGACCGGGGCTTGACCCTGGGTCCACAGCATTGATTGTTTGAAACATTGGAATTGAGAAAGGAACCGGAGCCGGTTCAAGAAAAATTAGTATTAAATGAAATTTGGTAAAGAAAATCTTTTTAAATTTGCGCATTCAAGTACCACAAATATTTTATGTCTAAGATTTTTGCATTATCTGAAGCTGCTTCAATTGCAATTCACAGCATGGTTTTAATTTCACGGAATGCCGAAGGGATCAACGCTGTGAAAATTGCCGAATTTACGGGATTCTCCAAAAATCATATCGCAAAAGTCTTACAGCGGCTTGTGAAAAGCGACCTGCTGAAATCGGTAAGGGGTCCTTCAGGTGGGTTTACGATGAAAAGAGACCCAAAAGACCTTACACTGCTCGACATTTACCAGGCTATTGAAGGTCCGATAGAATTGACCGATTGCCCCCTGGCTTATGAAATTTGCAATTTTGACCGTTGCCTGATGGGGAATGTGATCAATAAACTCACTTCTGAATTCAGGAAATTTCTTCAGGATCAAACGCTGAGTGCGTACCTGAACTAATTTTTTTAATCATAAAAAGGCATAAAAATACTTAAATACGCAAATAAAATCATGTTAAGAAAGATCATTCAGATAGACGAAGAAAAATGCAATGGTTGCGGAAACTGTATCCCGAACTGCGAGGAGGGAGCCCTCCGGATCATTGACGGCAAGGCCCGCCTCATCAGCGATTCATCTTGCGATGGCCTGGGAGCCTGTATCGGCTATTGTCCTGAAGGAGCGATCGAGATTGTAGAAAGGGAAGCAGAACAGGCTGTTTCAGGGGATATTCCTGCAATTCCTGCAGCTGAAACGGTTTTATCAGAACTGAAGCAATGGCCTGTTCAGCTGCATCTGCTGAATCCACAGGCATCGTATTTCAGGAATGCGGATGTTGTGCTTGCGGCAGATTGTGCTGCATTTGCAATGGGAAATTTTCATGCACGGTATTTAAAAGGCAAATCGCTGGCTATTGCCTGCCCGAAACTCGACAGCAACAAGGAAGCCTATATTGAGAAACTGGGTTCGATGATAGCCGATGCAAACATCAATTCATTGACCGTTGTGATGATGGAAGTGCCTTGTTGCGGGGGCTTGTTGCAAATGGCAAAAATGGCCAGGAGAAATGCAAAGAGGAATATCCCGATAAAAAAAGCCTGTATCAGCATTCAGGGAGAAGTCCTTGAAGAGGAAGGAGATTGAAAACATAACAATTTACTCTTTCTTTCGACTTTATCTGAGAATTTGCAGGGCCGCAATAGTAAACTTGTTGTGTCACCTAAATATTTTTGTATATTTGTGCCTTGATGAGAAGTTCCAAAACCAAATTATTTACCAAAATTCAGCGATGATGAAGAAGTTTTTATTCTTTGTGGCCCTGATTCTGATGGCTAGTATAGCTGGTACAGCATACAGTCAGAACATGGGCAGTAATACAAAACGGATACAGTGTCCCGACGGGATCGAGACCTATTATTCAACTCCACTTTACTTTGACATTTCTCCTCCCATGAGGGATTTGAAAGATTTAAAACCAAGTAAAGACAGGAAGGAAAAAGAAAATCATGAAGTTCCGAACTATGTGAGTAACATGGAAGGGACTGTTCCCTTTAATTTCAGGGAAGACGCAGCACGGCAGAAACAGGATGCCACCTACAGGCCATTGACCAGCGGGCCTATTGTGAATATTGAAGGGATAGGAAACATTGACGGTGTAATGCCTCCCGACACTCAGGGAGATGTTGGCCTGAACCAATATCTGCAAGTCGTCAATTCTAATTGGGCTGTTTATCCAAAAACAGGTTCACCCACCCCCTTATTTGGGCCGGCACATTTAAGTGTGATCTGGAACGGAATAGGCTCACCCTGGCAAGGAAGAAATGACGGGGATCCTATTGTTTTGTATGACCAGCAGGCCGACCGCTGGATGATTTCGCAGTTTGCATTGCCGTCTTCCAGCCAGCAGGCTGTTCTCGTTGCCATTTCAACAACAAATGATCCTGCAGGTACCTGGTTCAGGTACGTTTATAATTTTAATACCATTATGCCCGATTATCCCAAATTCGGGGTATGGTGGGATGGTTATTATATGTCGGTCAACCAGTTTACAGGGGCCAGCGGTCCTGCAGCCTGCGTATGGCAGCGCAGCAAGATGCTGACAGGGGACCCTACGGCCGGCTTTATTTATAAAAATTGTTCATCTGCCGGTAGTGTTATGCTTCCTTCCGACTGGGACGGACCTACAGCCCCTCTTACCCTTGAACCTAACTATTTTACATTTTTCACCGGATCGTCTTTAAAGGTATGGTCTTTTACCACTGACTGGACCACCCCTGCCAATTCCACCATTACTGAAACTTCAAGCATGACCCCGACTGCGTTCAGCTCGTATTTCTGTTCGGCAAGCCGTGGACGTTGCATTCCCCAGCCGGGAACAACATTAATGCTGGAATCCATGTCTGACCGTTTGATGTTCCGTTTACAATACAGGAATTTTGGTTCTTACCAGACCATGGTGACCTGCCATACGGTGAATGTTGGTTCCGGCCAGGCCGGGATCAGGTGGTATGAATTAAGAAAAACGGGCAGCGGCGCATGGACTATTTACCAGCAGGGGACTTATGCTCCTGCTGATGGCTCCTGCCGCTTTATGGGTAGCGCCGCCATGAACGCCCAGGGTGATATAGCCATAGGATATTCAGTTTCTGATGCCACCGTTACATACCCCTCAATCCGTTATACCGGACGTCGTGCTGCCGATGGACTTGGCCTAATGACTATTGCAGAACAAACAGCGATGGTAGGCACTGCATCTCAACAATATGCCTCAGTTGGTCGCTGGGGTGATTATTCCATGATGTCGGTTGATCCTTCTGATGATATTACCTTCTGGTATACCAACGAATATTATGTGACATGGACCACCAGCTGGCCTTGGCATACCCGTATCACCTCCTTTAAATTCAGCAATAACCCCGCGGTTATCACCACAGCAGCGACTTCAGTTACCTCATCTTCTGCAACTTTAACCGGTACAATAAACCCCAACGGACTGGCTTCTACCTATCATTTCGAATGGGGAACGTCAGTTTCTTATGGCAATACTACAACCGAAACAGCTGCAGGTTCAGGGAGCAGTGCGGTACCCGTAAGTGCACCTATTTCGGGCCTTAGCGGAGGAATAACATATCATTTCCGCCTTGTAGGGACAAACAGTGAAGGAGTCACCAACGGCAACGATATGTCGTTTGCCACCGGCGCCGCAGTTGTTACCACTACAACTCCGTCTTCCATTACGCTCACTTCAGCCACAGGCGGAGGCAATGTTGTTTCCGACGGAGGGGTAAGTGTAACGGCAAGGGGAGTTTGCTGGAGTACAACAGCCAACCCAACCATCTCAGGCAGCCATACAACAGACGGTGCAGGTCTTGGAACATTTACCAGTTCCATCACACCTCTGACCTCCAGCACACTGTATCATGTGAGGGCTTATGCAACAAACAGTAACGGAACCGTTTACGGTGACGATCTGACGTTTAGCACTCTTTGCGGAATTTATTCACTACCATTCACTGAGAATTTCAACGGAACAACCATGCCCACCTGCTGGTCACAGGTTGATCACCAGGGGAATGGCCAGATCTGGCAATTTGGAACATTTACGGGAACAGATTCGCCAAACTTAACGGGGAATTTTGCTTACCTGAACAGCGATGGTTATGCCTCCGGAAACAGCCAGAACGCAGATCTCATTTCTCCTGTTATTAACTGTACAGGCTTAACCAATATCACCCTCGCATTCAGTCACTATTTCAAGGAATATACCGCTGAAACAGGGACTCTTTCTTACAGCATCAACGGAGGATCAACCTGGTCGACCATTGCGACCTACACTGCATCATTAAGTTCCAACCCCACAGCTTTCAGCCAGGTTATTGCGGGAGCTGCAGGACAGGCCCAGGTTCAGTTCAGATGGAATTATACAGGTTCTTACGGATGGTGGTGGGGCATTGATAATATATCCGTAACTGGCAGTACTGCAAATACACTTACGGTAACACCGCCTAATCAGAATGTCAGTTCAGCTTCAGGTTCCACTGCATTTACCGTAACCTCCAATACAACCTGGAATGCCTCCAGTAACCAGAGCTGGTGCACCGTTACACCTTCGGGTACAGGTAACGGCACAATCACAGCCAATTATACGGCATTTGCCGGAGTCGGACAAAGGGTTGCCACAATCACCGTGACCGGAACATCGGCTCCAACTGCTACTGTTACCGTTACCCAGACTGGAATTGCAGCCACTCTCAGTGTGACTCCTGCAAATCAGAATGTACCGGCAACTCCCGCAGGCGCAACTAGTTTTACTGTAACTTCCAATACCGACTGGACTGTTATTTCGAATCAGTCGTGGTGTACCGTTACACCTTCGGGCACCGGCAACGGAACAATTACGGCAAATTATGCGTTCAATCCTACGACAAGCGCCAGGGTTGCTAATATCACTGTGACGGTTGCATCTCTGACTCCTATCACTGTGACTGTTACCCAGGCTGCCGGCACAGGTTCGCTCACGGTAACCCCGCCAGCCCAATATGTTGCCTATTCGCCTGCAAGTTCTATCGATTATACAGTAACATGTAATACTTCATGGGCTGCCACCAGCAATGCCAGCTGGTGTACTGTTACTCCTTCAGGTACGGGGAACGGAACCCTTTCAGCAGCATATACAGTGAATCCTGATCCCGTTGTCAGAACGGCCACCATCACTGCAACATCCACCGGCCTTCCATCGGTAGCCGTAACCCTTACACAGGATCCGGCTCCGCTTTCAATCTCGGTATATCCGGCTAATCAGAATGTGCCTGCTTCCCCTGCCGGGAATACAACCTTCAGTGTTACTTCCAATGGCAACTGGTCAGCTGTTTCAGATCAGACCTGGTGTACTGTAACTTCCGGAGGTTCAGGAAACGGAACAATCATCGCAACCTATGCTGAAAACACTAACATCAGTGGCAGGCTTGCAAATATTACAGTGACTGTTCCCGGATTGGCGGCAGTTGTCGTGACAGTAACTCAGGCTGGACTTTCCCCGACTTTAGCGGTTGCTCCTTCGAACCGGAATGTAACTTATCCGGCAGGTGCTACTACGTTCACTGTTACTTCAAATTCCTCATGGACAGCCGTAAGCGACTCTGCATGGCTTACCGTGACATCTGGAGGTACAGGGAACGGGACTATCAACGCTACATATCTTGAGAACCCTTATCATGTTTCAAGAGTAGCCAGGGTCACCGTCACCGTCGCCGGCCTTTCACCTCAGGTGGTTACTGTGACACAGGCTCAATCGACTGTTGCAGTGCAGGAACATAGCTCGCAAACCATACGCATCATCCCGAATCCTTCGAAGGGCTCATTCAGGCTTGATGTTGGTGATTTGAAATTCACATCCCTGAATGTTACCATTATGGATATGAACGGAAAAATCATTCTGTACAGGGTTTGCTGGGATAAACCGGAGATGAAGTTTGATCTTTCCAATTCTCCTGAAGGATCTTACATTATAAAAGTTTCCAATGAGGATATGGATGTGACCCAGAAGCTCATTTTGAAACACTAATAACAGATTGTTTTAAATTTTGCAGCCGGATCATATTCCTGATCCGGCTGCTTTTTTAAGTATTGATTATGAACCTGGAAGAAAAAATCAACAACGACATCAAGGCAGCAATGCTTGCCAGGGAACAGGAAAAGCTGGAAGCCATCCGCGCCATCAAGGCAGCCATTCTGCTTGAAAAATCCAAAGAAAGTGGCACAGGGGCCATGGATGAGGCAGCCGAACTAAGGATACTGCAGAAACTCGTAAAGCAAAGGAAGGAATCGGCAGAGGTATATACATTAGGGAAACGGGAAGACCTTGCAAAAAAGGAAGTTTTCGAAGCCTCAATTATTGAAGCTTACCTGCCAAAGCAACTCAGCCAGGAAGAAGTTGAAGGAAAGATCAGGCAGATCATTACCCAGACCGGGGCCGCTTCGATGAAGGACATGGGAAAGGTGATGGGATTGGCCGGCAAGGAATTCGCAGGAAGGGCCGATAATAAGATGATCTCTGAGATCGTAAAACGCCTTCTGGGCGGATGATCATGGAATTTCTCTCGCCAAATTCCTGGAAGGATTACGAACTGATCGATACAGGCGGACTTGAAAAGCTGGAGAGGTTCGGGCAGTTCGTATTGGCCCGTCCGGAACCCCAGGCGGTATGGAAAAAGGCCCTGTCCGAAAGCGAATGGGAGAAGATCTCTCATGCCAGGTACAGCAGGCAGAAAGGAATGGATCAGGCAAAAACGGAGAGCTCTGAAAAAGGGGAGTGGATCAAATATAAAAAGATCCCCGACCAATGGATGATAGGGTTTAATTACAATGACATGAATCTCAGGATCCGCCTTGGCCTCACTTCTTTCGGGCATATAGGTGTTTTCCCCGAGCAGGCGGTGAACTGGGAATTTATTTATGATTTCATTTCCAACCAGGCCGGGAGGCAGGATTTCAGGGTCCTTAATCTCTTTGCCTATACCGGCGGCGCCTCGCTTGCTGCCAAAGCGGCAGGGGCCGACGTGGTCCATGTCGATTCCTCAAAGCCTGCTTTGACATGGGCAAAAGAGATCATGGAACTTTCGAAACTTGAAGGTATCCGCTGGGTATTGGAAGATGCGCTGAAATTCATCCGCAGGGAAGCCAAACGCGGGAATAAATACAATGGGATAATCCTGGACCCGCCTGCATACGGACGGGGACCGGAAGGCGAAAAATGGATGTTGCAGGACAGTATTGACGAAATGATATCGTATTGCAGGGATATCCTTAAGCCTTCGGGCAGTTTTATGATTTTCAGCCTGTATTCCATGGGTTTTTCGGCCCTGATAGCCGAGAACCTGATTAGAACGCACTTTGAATCAGGCATCAATACCGAAACAGCCGAACTCTTTTTCCCTGACAGGAATTCAAGAAGGCTACCCCTGGGAACAATGCTAAGGCTGACAAATTAAATTTGCTTTACAACTCAGGGCAAGAGAAGCGGGTTGAACAATAATTTGTAGGTAGCCTGGGTCGAAGCCCTGAACTGGGGCCCAAACCCGTAAAGCACTAATTCGCCCTTCCCTTTTTTTAACCATACCATCACCGATTTGCCGGAGAGCTTTTCAGGCTTTTCGCAATATCCGCTTAAAAGAATATTGTCTTCGGGGAATTTCCCGATCACCCTGCGGTCCATGTCGAAAGCGGGAATGGATGTTGCAAATACAGGTTCACCGCGGAAGAAAATGCCGGTCGAAGAAGGCATGCCCGTGGTAATAGGATTGTCGGCCACCAGGTCCATACTGACAAAAGAGCCCGGACAGAACAGGCCTTCTTTTGCGAGGCGTTTGGAAATATCCTTTACCGGCAGGCGGAATTCCCTGCTGGTGTCCCCTGCCTTTACACTGAGAAGCCCCGTAAAAAGCTCGGTTGAACCACCCCATGAAAGAATCCTTCCACCCTGGTTTAAGAAGTCGGTAAGCTTTGCCATTCCTTTTTTCCCGATGCCTTTTGTGAATTCAGGAGGGTAGGAGGTAGGATAAGTTTGTCCGTCGGATTCATTTTTCCCTTCCATAAGAATGGATTTCTCATTATCGGGGAATATCACAAGGTCGAAATTTTTGATGAAATCGGTTTTTTCAAAATCACCGGGGTTGATGATCTTATAAGGCACGGCATAATTATCAAAGATATACCTTGTCCACCCGGCATCCATATCATGCATGAAGGTTTCCACAAGGGCTATCCTTGCGATTTTTACTTGTTTTGATGGGATCTCCGAACCGGCGGCAAGGAATTGGGGAGAAACCCCCATCAGGGTTACCAGGCTGTCGAGTTTTGGCGTTTTTCCCCCGTCGCGTTTGATGAAAAAGTCGCCCCTGGCATTGCGGGTCACTTCGAGACCTTTGGACCTGGCCATGAAGACCGCTTTATAGCTTTCATTGTTGCCGGCAGGGAAGCATGCAGCAACATAGTTCTCCGGCATAGGGCTGCTCAGCCTGAAAGGTTCATTAATAAGCTTCATACGGGATGCGAGATCCGGGATAAGGGAATCAACTTCAAAACAACTTACTCCCCGGTGAAGAGGCAGGGACCAGCTGGCAATATCGTAGGGCTTCATAACTTCCCCCTCGGGGGTATAATGACGCACGGGATATTTCTGCTTTTCCAGGATCTCCTTTATGAGGGAACGGAAAGGTTGTGCAAGCGGGACCACGATGCTTCCTTTTGCGACAGCCCGGCCATTGATAAGAATGTCATCCTGCAACAGGTATGTTGATATTCCGTGCTCCATGAGCAGGTTTACAAGGGCCACAAGTTCGCTCCGGTCGTGCTGGGAAGCAGGCATAATATAGTAATACGGAGCCCCCGTCATGCCTTTTTTAACTTCGTTCCTGCACATTAAATTGCGGAACTGCAGTATTGCCGTCCTGTTTGCAGCCGCGGTTTTCAGTATGGAATAGGTAGACGACGTTTCCAGGTTGACGATATCGCCAAGCCTCCACCAGCCACCCTTCCAGGGTTCAGGAAAATTAATGCTTTTCTTGTATTCCGAAAGTCCCTTGCCCCCTGTTTCCAGTTCGTTCTCTTCACAATAGATAGGGCTTGCAATATGCACGCTGGCAGCTTCTGTAAGGAATCCGATTACATTTTTCCAGATACAGGTTTCGGTTGAACCCGGCCAGTAGTCATCAAAGAGGTAATTCTGGCT
>JAPLDN010000047.1 GCA_026391755.1 Bacteroidota bacterium | reverse complement strand
TGGTACATTCTACTGCATCAATAGAAACCGTAAACGCAGTGCGGTTGGGGTCGGTGTTCTTGGTCACCATGCGGTCGATGTTCAATTCCTCGAGGCGGTCGCGAACCACAGGAAGACAGATCAAGCCTCCTCCGTGTTTGGCCATGAAGTTGATCACATGGGGACTCACCTTTTCGGCCGGGATCACGAGATCTCCTTCGTTTTCCCGGTCTTCGTCATCCACCACGACGATCATCCTGCCTTTCCGGAACTCATCAATTGCTTCTTCTATGGTATTGAAAGTGTATTCAGACATATGTATAGTTTCTTTGTTTCAGAATCCGTATTTATCAAGAAAGCCCTGGTCAATAGTGCTACCCGGGCCTGCCTTGACTGTATATTTCTCTATGTATTTAGCGACCATGTCGCATTCTATATTTAATGTATCCCCGGGCTTTTTATCCCTTAGGGTGGTTACAGCCATGGAATGGGGGATCAGCGAAACCTCAAACGAGACCTCATCGGCATGCACCACGGTAAGGCTTATCCCGTCAAGTGAAACGGATCCCCTGGGGATCAAATAGCGAAGAATATCCGGGCTGGCTTGCAGGGTGATCCAAACTGCATTATCTTCTTTTTTTATCTTGCTGATGAGTCCTGTCCCGTCTATATGACCCGATACCAGGTGCCCGCCAAGCCGTGATGACAACAGGAGGGCGCGTTCAAGATTCACATTGCTACCCGCTTTAAGTGATCCCAGGTTTGTCTTTCGCATGGTCTCAGGCATCACATCGACTGTAAAGGAATTCAGGCTTACACCGGTAACTGTAAGACAGGTGCCGTTCGTATTGACGCTGTCGCCAAGCCTCAGATCCGATGCTACCACATCCGCAGAGATAAGCATTGAAACTGACTTTGCTCCTTTTGTTATTGATCGTACGATCCCGACTTCTTCGATTATGCCCGTGAACATTGTTTAGTGATTAGTTATGAGCCATGAGTAGTATTTTACATTCATTTCCCGACCATATATCCTTCTATCATCAGATCCTCTCCCACTTTCCTGACTTTCAGGTCGCGCAAATTAATCGCCCCCTCCATCCCGGGTATACCCATTCCTCCCACGGGGGTCGGGGCAGTGGCTCCACCAAGTATTTTAGGGGCTACAAATGCGATGACCTTATCAACCAAGCCCTCTTCCAGGGCAGAGAATGCCAGTGTGCTGCCACCTTCCAGAAGAACGCCGGCTATATCCATTTTACCCAGCTGCTCAAAGAGGAAAGGCAGATCAACACGATTATCTTTTGCAGGGCATACCAATACCTGTGAGCCCCTCCTTCTGATTTCAAGGATCTTCTTTATATCAGCCTTTTCGGTGGTTGCTATAAGGCAGAGCTGGGGATCGTTCACAAGGACCTTTGCTTCCAGTGGCATCCTGAGCTGCGAATCGGTTATGACCTTAAGGGGAGATATTTTTCTTTTTCCCGGCAGTCTTATGTTCAGTAGCGGGTCGTCGAAAATTACCGTATCGACACCAACCATCACGGCGCTAATGCTGCTTCTTAGCCTGTGGACGATCTTGCGGGATTCCTCCCCGGTGATCCAGCGCGAGGCATTATCCACTGTTGCAATTTTGCCGTCGATCGTCATGGCATATTTAAAAGTCACGAAAGGCAGGTGAGTGGTGATGAATTTAATGAATACCTCATTAAGTTTCCTGCTCTCTTTCTCCATGATACCGGTATGCACTTCGATTCCATTCTGCCTAAGGAGGCTGCTACCCTGTCCATTTACGAGGGGGTTAGGATCTTTCATTCCTATGACTACCTTGTTAATGCCTGACCGGATGATCAATTCAGTACAGGGTGGTGTTTTTCCTTGGTGGTTGCAGGGCTCGAGGTTGACATACAGATCGGCTCCCCGGGCCTGCTCTCCCGCCCTGGCAATGGCGTTTACTTCGGCATGAGGGCCTCCGAACAGTTCGTGCCAGCCTTCCCCGACAATTTCCCCGTCCTTAACGACAACAGCGCCTACGAGAGGGTTCGGGCAAACAAATCCGGCTCCCCTGGCAGCGAGGCTCAATGCACGTCGCATGTATTTTTTATCGGTCATCATTTTTCCCATTTTCGGCCGGGGCTAAAGCCGGGTAAAAAAAAACAGAGCCCTGAAATGCATAACAGGGCTCTGTTAAAAACCAAAAAATATGAAGGTAAATTACTTCCATATTCTATGTCTTCTTCCATCCAGACTATAACTGTCGG
>JAPLDN010000209.1 GCA_026391755.1 Bacteroidota bacterium | reverse complement strand
CTGCCATTGTATTCTTATTTTAGGGCTGCAAAGATACAAAATTAAATTAAGCAACCAAATGAAACTTAAAATTTTTGGGTCCTGCCACGGTTTTGGCTGCCGGAGCAGGGTTTGGCCGGGTTTCAGTTCCTGGTTTTGCCGGTATTTATTTCGCCGGGATATTTTTTAATATTTCCAGCAAATAATCCCAGAATTTCTGTACTGAGGCAATCTCTGTTTTTTCATCCGGTGAATGGGGTGAAACGATGGTCGGGCCAACCGAGATCATGTCCCAGTTGGGATAGGGTCCACCGAGGATACCGCATTCAAGGCCTGCATGGATGGCTGTTACAAGTGGTTCTTTCCCAAACATTTTGTTATAAAGGTCCTTCATCAGTTTCAGTATGACCGAATCAGGATTAGGTTTCCATCCCGGGTATTGTCCGTCGAAATTGATATCAGCCCCGGCCATGGTAAATACGGCATCGACCATATTCTGGAGGTCGAGTTTTGCCGAGTCTACGGAACTGCGCAGAAGGGTTTGACCGACCACCATATTGTTATCTGTCTTAAGAACTCCGATATTAATAGAAGTTTCAACAAGCCCGGGCATTTCATTGCTCATACGGATCACTCCATTGGGGCAGGCATATAGGGCATTGATAATATTTCCCTGGCTTACTTCATCAATCAGGGAAACTGGTTTTTCGGCAGGAGTGAGGATGATCTTCATAGTAGGTTCCACGGCCGAAAGCTCTTTCCTGATAATTTGTTCCATGCTGGCTACCTGGGCGGCGAGAGCGTCCTTATGCTGTACCGGTAGGACGATCGTTGCACTGGCTTCCCTTGGGATGGCATTCCTGAGGCTTCCGCCTTCAAGTGAGGCCAGCCTGAGCCCGAAATTTTTACTTCCTTCCCAAAGCACCCGGGTCAGGACTTTTATTGAATTTCCTCTTTCCAGGCGGATGTCAACGCCGCTGTGGCCGCCTTTCATACCTGTGACGGTAATTTTGAATGCTTCAACAGCCGGGGGCAGGGTTGCAGTTTTGAAACGGAACGAGAAGTTGCCGTTTGTGCCTCCGGCGCAACCAATATAAAGTTCGCCTTCTTCTTCGGTATCGAGGTTAAGAAGGATATCTCCTTTAAGAAGTCCGGGTTTGATCCCCATAGCACCGGTCATCCCGGTTTCTTCATCGGTGGTAATAAAGGCTTCGACAGGGCCGTGCTGAATGTTTTTTGATTCGAGGACAGCCAATGCAGCTGCAACGCCCAGGCCGTTGTCGGCCCCGAGGGTTGTGCCTTTAGCTTTTACCCAGCCGTTATCAATATAGGTGGTAATGGGATCTTTTTCAAAATCATGTTCGGTGTCATTGTTCTTCTGGGGAACCATGTCCATATGTCCCTGAAGGACCACGCCTTTCAGGTTTTCCATGCCGGCTGTGGCAGGTTTGCGGATAATTACGTTTCCAACTTCATCCTGAATAGTTTCAAGGCCAAGGTCTTTACCGAATTTAACAAGGAAATCCCTCACTTTAGCTTCGTGTTTCGAAGGGCGGGGGATCTGTGTAAGGCTGTAGAAGTTTTTCCACAGCAGAGCAGGTTCGAGGTTTAAAATATCTTTACTCATTGTTTAGGGATTTTACATTGATATTGAACGACAAAGATAGGAAAAAAAATTATTTTCCGATGGGATACTGATCTTTTTGGATCTCCCTGAACGATATGAATCTTTGCTGGTAGAGCAATGAAAGGAACTTACTCACCCTATCCTCGGTTTCATCGGAGGGTTGAAGTTTTTCGGGAAAAGTATTCCTGAGTTTATTACAGATCTCACCCGTGGTTTGATTTCCGTCGAGTTGTTCCCAGGCAGCCGACCCGAAGGCATCCAGTTTGATCTTAATAAATTCCTCTTTCCATTTTGGCTGGAACAGTTTGTTTGCAAGGCTGTTCTTAAACCTAGGGAGGAGGATGTTCACTGTATCTTCGTCGCGTTTCTCCGATCCCAACAGTTTTATGGGATGGAGATCGAGTGTATTAGCCTGTTTGAGGATCTTCCTCCGTTTAAAAAATGATACTTCCATAGGGTATGATAAAACGGGGCTGGCAACCTTTCAGGTGCCAGCCCCGTGATGAAGGATTTCCGTATTACATTCCTGATGCCGGGGGTGCCGGATCGTCAGGCTTTCCTGCATTTTTCAGGGGTATCTGTATTAAAACAAATGCTATGATGGCAATGATCACAAGGCTGATGAGGTAGCTCGGATGTGAGAAGAATGAGAAATGGTCATAAAGGAAGATCTCGAAGGCCGCGAAGATGGCAATAACGAGACCCATCAGGGCTTCCCCGGCTATCATGCCTGAAGCCAAAAGAACACCGGTGTTTTCGACCCTCACTTTCTGTCCCTCATTTAGTTTGCGTTTTTCTGTGAAATAATCAACGCCTCCCTTGATCAGTCCGCCAACGAAAATTGCAAAGGTTGTTTCGAGTGGCAGGTACATACCTACGCTCACAAGCATCGGGCTGCGGACCTGCATTAAAATGAACGCTATACCCATGAGCATCCCCGAGATAATCAGGGGCCAGGCCATGGCGCCTTCAACAATACCGCGTGAAAGGATAGCCATCAGGCCGGCCTGGGGAGCCGAAAGGTTACGACTGCCAAAACCTCCCTGGTAACCCAGGTTTTTACCCGAAGCAATATCGCCTTCGTTGAGGTAAGCAAGAACAACGAACATCACAGCACCTGCGAGAATAACGCCGATGATGTCACCGATCTGCATTCTCCAGGGAGTACCTCCAAGGATATGTCCTGCTTTCAGGTCCTGCAGCATTTCTCCTGCAACGGCTGCTGATACGCAAACGATGGCGGCAACGCCGAGAACGGTTGCCACGCCTGCATTTCCCTGTACGCCAAGGCCAACAAGGATAAGGGCTGTTACAACGAGCGCAGTAAGTGTAAGTCCGCTGATCGGGTTGTTGCTCGATCCCATGATGCCTACCAGGTAACCCGATACGGCTGCAAAGAAAAAGGCCAGGATGATCATGACTGTTGAAGCAACAACAGCGATGAGGACATTAGTCTCGAAAATAAAGTAGGTGATGCAGAAAGTCAGGACTGCAACTGCGAGAATGCCGGCAATGATTGCGCCAAAGCTGAGGTCTTTCTCAGTGCGGGGGGCGGCATGCCCCATTCCCTGGGCGGCTTTTTTAACGTCGGTAATTGACCTGCCCACGCCTGTGATCAGGCTCTTTCTCATTTTGTATAATGTAAACCCGGCGCTTACAAGCATCCCGCCGATGGCGATAGGCCTGACAATGAATTTCCAGATCTGAAGCATCTGGTAAGCCGGATCATTGACCTTGGTCATGGCTTGTTCCAGTGTAAGTGTAGCATCCTTGCCCATCAGGAAAGCGGCCCACGCCTGGAAATCCATACTGGGCAATATGAAGTACATGATCATTGGAACCATAAGTCCCCAGGCCAGAAGGCCTCCGCTGAAGTTAAGTGCGCCCAGTTTGGGGCCGATGATATAACCAACACCCATATATGCAGGGCTTACGCCGGGGGAACTCATCATCATACCCCCCTTGCCTGTGAAGACAGTACCCGAGATGGTCTGTTTGCCCCAGAAAACGAATTTCTCCCAGAGATAGAGGAAGAATTTGAGTTCTCCAAGGAGCTTTACAGCGGCACCCAGTCCCATGGCCCAGAAAAGGAATTTGGATCCGCCTGAACCGCCCTGTCCTGCCTTGTGGATCTCGGCAGCAGCAACTGATTCGGGGAAGGGAAGCTCGGCATCTTCAACCATCACACGGCGAAGCAGGGCCACGAACATGATGCCCAGGATACCGCCAGCAATCAGGATAAGTGATGATGTAATATAGTGGCCCATTGTAAAAAAATCAGGCCAAATTCCCGAAACAAAGAATGCGGGCAGCGTGAAAATTGCGCCTGCGGCAACAGATTCTCCGATGGAACCGACAGTACGTGTGAAATTTTCTTCGAGTATCGTCCCCCGCATGATACGGAGCAAGGCCATTCCAAGAACGGCAGCGGGATAAGTCGCGGCTATCGTCATCCCTGCCTTCAGCCCCAGGTAAGCATTTGCAGCCCCAAGGATAACGGCAAAGAACAAGCCTACAATAAGCGCCCGCAAGGTGAATTCCTTCATATGCGTTTCCGCGGAGACGAAGGGTACATACTTTTTAGCTTCAGCCATAATCGTGATTTTTTTAATTTTTTGCTAAATAACGAAATTTCACCGAACCTAACAAGAAATGTTGAATTCGGGGGGCAATAAATACAGTGACGAGCCATGAGCCAGGAGTTGAAAATTATACTCATCACTCATGGCTCATCACTTATCACTAATATAAATGCAGCAATTTCTTTGTTACGAAATATTCTTCAGAGAAATAATCCGAGAGAGGGTAAACAGTCCATTTCGCCTGGAGGTTAGCAAGCTCTTCCTCAAAATCACCTCCTTTTAAATAAAGGAACCCATTTTCAAGACTGTTATTCCCTTTCTTAATGATAAGTTTTTTTAGTTTGGCACTGAAATCTGCAATATTGGTCACGGCACGCCCGAGTATGAAGTCGTAAGGCTGTTTAAGGTCTTCATACCTGCAATTCAGTGCGCTGGCATTGGCAAGCTCCAGTTCTTTGATGATGGAATCGGCCACATGGATCTTTTTTCCTATGGAATCGACAAGGACGAATTCTGATTCAGGATGCAGAATTGCAAGCGGAATGCCAGGTAAGCCTCCCCCTGTTCCCGCATCCATGATCCATGTGCCGGGATTAAATTGAATGACTTTGGCAACAGACATTGAGTGCAGTACGTGCCTTTCCTCAAGATGTTCAATGTCTTTACGGCTGATGACATTGATGCGGCTGTTCCATTCGGGATATAATTCCAGCAGCCGGGCAAACTGCCCTGACTGTTTTTCTGAAAGAGAGGGGAAATATTTACTGATCAGTTCCATAAAAAAGTCCGGGTGCTGAAAAACACCCGGACGGAATTATTGAAATTTGTCATAATCCGGAAACAATATTCCCGGGCTTATTCCTTTGGGGCTTCAACGGGAGGTTCGGCTTCGGGAGCTGCCTCTTTGGGTTCGGCCTTCTTTTTAGCTTTAGGAGTCTTTGGCTTTACTTCAACCTCTCCTGGTTTTTCTTCAGTTTTTTTTACAGCCGCCTTCTTTACTGTTTTCTTTTCGGCCACAACAGCTTCAACAGGGACAGCTTTTACCGGTTCTTCAGCAACTTTGGCTTTAAGCTTTATTTCCTTAGCTACCGGAGGAGGCACAACTCCTTTTTTCTTTCTCCGGGGACGCCTTACGCCGAAAGATCCAATGATGATCTTCCCTCTTCTTGATTTTTTATCACCTTTTCCCATATGTATATATAATTTATTAAGATTCAGTCCTTGACCCGATAAATGTACAAATTACAAATTCCAATGTACAAATTCAAAACATCCACTCATTTGTAAATTGCACATCGCACATTTAAAGTATTTCTGAAGTGCAAAGGTATAAAAATCATGCTTCTAAATCAGGATCAGGCCGGATTTTTCTTCAGAAAATCACGAATTACCACATCCGACTTGCGAACCGAGCATGCTGCCCAGTGAAGAAGGACGTCATTTTTTTCTTCTTCTTTTAGGGTCCAGCTGATTTCCGATTCACGCAGGCGTTTCGTGAGGGATTGCAGCAGGATAGCAGCAGAAACACTGATATTAAGGCTTTCGGTAAACCCGTACATAGGTATCCTGATGAACTGATCGGCCAGGGCCAGCGCTTCTTCCGACAGGCCCTGGAGCTCGGTTCCGAAAATCAGGGCGAATCTGCTGTCGAGGGGTAGTGACGCGGGTGTGAAATCGTTTTTGTGAGGAGAAGTGGCAATAATCCTGTACCCTTTTTCTTTCAGGGTTCTTATGCATGAAGCTGTATTTGAAGCTGCCTGGTTATATTTATACAAGGTAAGCCATTGGGCAGAACCAAGCGCCACATCAGGATTCACTTCATATTTATTTTTATTTTCAATAATATGGACATCCTGTATGCCGAAGCAGTCACAGCTGCGGAGCACGGCGCTTGCATTATGCGGTTGGTATATGTCCTCCAGTATGATGCTCATATGCCGTGTTCGAAGGGAAATTACCCCGGCAAACCTGGCTCTTCGTTCTTCGGTCATAAGACCCATCAGGTGGTCGAGAAGTTTTAATTTTCTTGTATGGTCAAGATTTTCAATATCTGTAATCATAGAGGAAGCAGCTAAAATATTCATTTCAAAGGTAAAAAAATGAATCAGTAGTAGGGGGTAAAGGGAAAAAATGTAACTTTGCAAACTCAAATTTTTCAAAAAGATGGCACAAAAGCTTGATAAACAGGCAGACAAGACTGAAGAACGAATTGTTGCTGTAGAAGAGGCATTCGGTAAAACCGAACAATTTATTGAGAGGAACCAGATGGTCATCCTGATCGTGATCGGCGTAATCATCTTAGCTACCCTGGGTTTCTTCGGATTTAAACGGTTTTATATAGCCCCGAGGGAGAAGGATGCGCAAGGACAGATGTTCATGGCCCAGAAATATTTTGAACAGGATTCCCTTAAGAAGGCATTGAACGGTGACGGACAGTATCTTGGGTTTCTTGCAGTCATCGATGAATACGGGATGACAAAATCGGCCAACCTTTCACATTACTATGCGGGAATGTGTTACCTGAAGCTCGGTCAATTTGAAAATGCAATCACCCAGCTTAAGAAATTCAGCGCCGGTGATAAAATCATATCTCCTCTTGCCAAAGGTGCTTTAGGCGATGCCTACGTTGAAATGAACGACTTGAAAAAAGGGATCAGTTACTATATTGAAGCTGCTGATTTAGGGAAGAATGAATTCATAACACCTTATTTCCTTATGAAAGCAGGGATGGGTTACACTGAGCTCTCCGATTTTGAAAATGCCCTGAAGATATATAAGAGAGTGAAGGAAGAGTTTCCCCGTTCCAATGAAGGCAGGGATGTTGAGAAATACATCGCCTTTGCAGAAGGGAAGATCGCAGAAAAGAAATAAAACTCATTTCTCCGTTTTTTTAACTTATTTTGCCTGAGAAATCAGGCATTTTTTTTATCCAGCTATCCAGCTATCTTGCTATCCAGTAATCCAGCATCATGCAACCCGAATCCGACATCCCGCATCCCGAGCCCCGTATCGTCTTCTACGGCACCCCTGAATTCGCGGTCGAATCCCTGAAAGCTATTGTTGAAGGCGGATATCATATTGCCGCTGTCGTTACGGCTCCCGACAAGCCTGCCGGAAGGGGGATGAAGCTGAGGGCCTCCCCGGTCAGGCAGTATGCTCTTGAGCAGGGACTGTCCGTCCTACAGCCGGAAAAGTTGTCAGATGCAGGATTCCTGGCAAACCTGGCTTCGCTTAAACCCGATCTACAGGTAGTGGTTGCTTTCAGGATGCTTCCCAGGGCTATTTGGGAAATGCCGGCCCTGGGTACATTTAACCTGCATGCTTCACTGCTGCCTCAATACAGGGGTGCAGCCCCCATCAACTGGGCAGTGATCAACGGTGAAACTGTTACAGGTCTCACCACTTTTTTTCTGCAGGACAAGATTGATACAGGGGACATTATTTACAGGGAAAGCATGAATATTGGCCCAGAAGAGACAGCAGGCGAGCTTCACGACCGTATGAAGGTGAAAGGGGCTCAGCTGGTTGTAAGGACAGTCCAGAGCATCCTTGCCGGGAATGTAACGACCTTTGACCAGTCCGGGTTTCCGGTTCCCGGCTCCCGATTAAAGCCTGCACCCAAGATCTATACCGAAACCTGCAGGATTGACTGGAACCAGCCATCCGCAGTCATATATAATTTAATACGGGGATTATGCCCTGTGCCCGGAGCTCATACAGAAATAAAACTAACAGACGGTACAAAGGCTTCAATTAAAATTTTCATGGCCGGCCTTGAAAAACAAGGGCCGGATGCAGCTGCGGGCGAAGTCGTAAGCGATGGGCGTACTTTCTTAAGGATCTCTGCTTTGGATGGAGATCTTAGCGTATATGAGCTGCAGCTTGCAGG
>JAPLDN010000390.1 GCA_026391755.1 Bacteroidota bacterium | reverse complement strand
TAAAGGGTAAAAAAAAAGTATAATTTTTTCATGTTTTTTTTGTTAATCCCCTTACAAAGTAGTAAACTTGCTTTTTCTTAGTGGCAGTTAAATATATCACAATATAATCCCAATCTATTAATGTCACTGATTATTAACACATTTACTAACAAAAATCAACGGTTATGAGAAAATTTACGCTGATCCTTGCAATTTTGCTTCTGGCAGGCTTGCAGGGAGTGTTTGCTCAGACACGCGTCATTTCCGGTACGGTTACATCTTCGGATGATAAACAACCGATACCTGGAGTGACTGTTGTGGTGCCTGGTACCACTATCGGTACCAATACTGGGATGGATGGCAAATATGTGCTTGCTGTTCCGACCAAGTATACAAGTATTACCTTCTCTTATGTAGGTATGAAAACCAAGTTGGTCCCAATTGGGACTGCAACTACCCTGGATGTAGCAATGGATAATGACGTCATGAATATGGATGAGGTTGTTGTCACAGCCATCGGTATTCCCAGGGAATCCAAAGCTCTGTCTTATTCCGTTCAGGACGTAGGATCGGACGATATCATGAAAGCCGCCCGTACGGATGCTGTCAACGCACTGCAGGGTAAAGTTTCCGACGTCCAGATCATTAATTCAGCCGGTGTTGCCGGTGGTGCCACCTACGTGCAGATCCGCGGGGTTCAGTCCATCACCCAGAACAACCAGCCATTGTATGTCGTTGACGGTGTTCCCATTTCCGGTAGTGAAACAGGCGGTATTTACGGTGTTGACGGTGTTGCCACCTCAAACCGTAATATCGACCTCAACCCTGACGATATCGAGTCGATGAGCGTCCTCAAAGGAGGTGCTGCTACGGCACTTTATGGTTTGCGCGCTGCTTCCGGGGCCATTGTTATCACAACCAAGAAAGGTAAAAACACACCCGGCAAGAAGATCAGTGTGAATTTCAACACTTATGTCCAGTTTGACAAAGTAAGCATGCTGCCGAAAATGCAGACCACTTACGGACAGGGTCATAACGGGAAATGGTATTCGGGCGACAGGCTCACCTGGGGCGCCAAGAACGATACCATGTCCTTATCGAAGGATCCATCGGTATGGAATACCTGGAAAGATTTCGATGTTGCCGGGGCCAATGTTTCAAATAACAGTTCGGTTTCCAAAACCGGCGCAGTCCAGACCTATAATCCTTATGACTTCTTCCAGACGGGTGTCACAACCAACAACGCCCTGTCTCTGTCGGGCGGTACCGATGTGTCGACCTTCTATTTCAGTTTCTCCGACAACCAGTCCAAAGGAATCGTCCCCAACAACAAATTCCGCAGGAATACTTTCAAAATCGCCGGCGATACCAAAATGGGCGATCATTTCAAACTCAGCGGATCTGCAAATTATATGATCTCAGGCGGCGACCGTATCCAGCAGGGATCGAATACTTCCGGTGTGATGCTCGGCCTCCTCAGGACTCCCAATACATTTGACAACTCGGCAGGATACGAATTATCAACCGAGCAGAATGGGACTATTGAAAGAAGTTACCGTCACGGCCGTGGCTATGACAATCCATACTGGACCGCCAATAAGAATAAATATTCCGACCAGATCAACCGTTTGATTGGAAATGTCCAGGTTGATTATTTTGCTACAAAATGGCTATCCTTTACTTACCGCCTTGGTATCGACTGGTGGGGACGCAAATGGAACGACCAGTTGAACAAATATTCAGCCACAGCTTATCCGGATGGTTGGAACAGGGACGGTCAGGAAACAAGCAAGGACATGAACTCCGACCTTATGATGAATATCGACAAGGACTTTGCCAAGGACTTCAACCTGAAACTCCTCATCGGCCAGAACATGACCCAGCAATATTATAAGGGTTTGCAGGCTAATGCGAATGGCATGGTCATCCCTGAATATTACAACCTGAACAACGGGACCACCGTCAGTGCCTTTACAACAACTTCAGAAGTGAGAAGGGCTGCTATCTATGGTGACCTCCAGTTATCATGGAAGAACATGCTGTACCTGAGCCTAACAGGCCGTAACGACTGGTCAACCACACTTCCCCAGGGCAAGAATTCATTCTTCTATCCCTCTATAGGTGCAGGCTGGATCTTCACCGAGCTGCCAGGTCTCAAGGATAATAAGGTACTGCCTTACGGAAAGGTAAGGATCTCTTATGCTATCGTTGCAAAAGACGCTTCTCCTTATAATACCATGACCTATTATAATACACCGGCAGTATTGGATGGATGGACAACCGGTCTTGTATTCCCCTGGAATGGCAATAATGCCTTTGCATTAAGCAATAACCTTGGGAACAACCAGTTAAAACCTGAAAAGACCAAGACCTTTGAAGTCGGAACTGACCTTAAATTCTGGCAGAACCGTTTTGGTATTTCCTATACTTATTTTAATAATAAGGGACAGGACCTGATCCTGTCGGTTCCTATCGCTGCCTCAACAGGTTATTCTACAACAACAATGAATGCAGCATCTATGACCACCTACGGACACGAAATTACCCTTGACCTTGTTCCTATCAAGTCAAAGAGCTGGACCTGGGATATCCTGTTAAACTGGTCATTGATCAAGAACAATGTTGACGCTCTTGCTCCCGGTGTTACCAAGTTATTCCTCGGTGGTTTTGAAGGATCCGAAATTGATGCTTTTGCAGGTCAGCCTTACCGTACAATTTACGGTTATGACTGGCAGAGGGATTCCCATGGAAACCTCCTGATCGGCGATGACGGTTATCCTATTATGACCAACGATATGGTCGGCTTAGGAAACGTTGATCCCAAATGGACTGCCGGTATCGGAACCAACCTCAGGTGGAAAGACCTTAGCCTTTATTTGTTGTTTGACATCAAATACGGTGGAATGATGTGGAATGGCACCCGTGGGGCCCTCGATTATTTCGGGACTTCCCAGGGAACTGCAAACCGCGACGAATGGTATACTTTCCAGGGTGTGAACTCCAAGGGTCAAACGAATACTATTCCCGTTAAACTTGACTATTTCTGGAGGACACAGAATGTAGGAAGCGGTTTCACAGGACCTATGTCTGATTACGTAGAAAATTCGGGCTGGGTTCGTTTACGTACTCTTACCCTGTCTTACAACTTCACGAATTTGCTGAAGAAGACCTTCATCAAGGGCCTGAGCGTCTATTTCACCGGCACGAACCTCTGGATCAGCACCAAATACCAGGGTATCGATCCTGAAACCAACCTCCTGGGAGCTTCAAATGCACAGGGTATCGACTATTTCAACATGCCCGGCACAAAAAGTTATACCGTTGGTCTGAACTTAGCATTTTAAGCCGTTTCAGAAAACAGAAAATAAAAATTAAAAACAAAACAGATATGAAAAACATTAACATAAAACTCATAGGGCTGGTTTTCATGATGGCTTTGGCGCTTGGTTCATGCAAGAAATGGATCAACACCGACCTAAATGTAAACCCGGATGCACCTTCCGATGTGCCCATGGGTTCCATTTTGACAGGTGTTCAGGCTAACATGGCCTACAACACTATCGGGGGGAATGACCTTTGCAGGGTTACCTCCATCTGGCTGCAATATTTCCAGGGCGTTGCCCGTCAGTCACAGAGCACAGCAAACTATTATCTGCTTCCTTCGGATATCAACAACCTGTGGGTGACCAATTACACTAACACCATGATGAACCTTAAGACCATAGCCGGTAAAGCTACAGGTGGAAACCCCACTTACATGGGCATTGCCGAGGTACTTATGGCAAATTCACTGGGTATTACATCAGATTTCTGGGGCGCTATTCCTTTATCAGCTGCATTCCAGGGCGTTGGTAATCTTACACCGACTTTTGATTCTCAGGAATCGGTTTACACTGAAATCCTCAGGCTGCTCGACGATGCTATCATCCAGTTAAGCACACCAGGCGCACCCACGGTTGACGGGGACGTTATGTATGGTGGCGATCCTGCATTATGGCTTGAAGCAGCTCATTCGCTTAAAGCACGTTACATCCTGCATAAATGCAAGCTTGACAATACAGCATTTACTCAGGCCCTTGCTGCTCTTGATGGCGCTATCAGCAGCAATGCAAATGACCTGCAATTCAACTTCTTTGATGCAGCAGGCTCACAGAACCCCTTGTACCAGTTCATGACCCAGCGTGGTGATATTACTATGGCCAAGGTATTCATCGATACCCTGCTACTTGTTCGCCATGATCCCAGGCTCCCGTTCTTTGCAACGGCTGTCGGGGATACCGCTTATATCGGCAATGGCTGGGGTGAAGTGAGTGCCGACGTATCAATGCCGGGCAACGCTGTTGCAGCTGCTTCAGCTCCGGTTCCGTTCGTCACCTATGTTGAGACCCTGTTCATGAAGGCAGAATGTCTGTATAAGACCAATGCCCCTGTGACAAACGTCAGGGCTGCCCTTCTTGCAGCTGTTACAGCTTCTATGGAAAAATGGGGAGCCGACTATACCGCCTGGATGGCTATTTACTCCCAATATATCAATTATGCATCAGGTGCACCGCTTTATAAGGAGATCATGACCCAGAAATGGATCGCCCTGTATAACCAGGCTGAAGGATTCAATGACTGGAGAAGGACCGACAACGTAATCGGCCTTCAGGCTAATCCGTTAGGCTCAGCCCAGATGAATGTGATGCCCAGGCATTATCCTGAAGCTCAGAGTGAAACTAACTACAACCCGAATACACCGACCGACATTACCCTCTGGTCGAGAGTATGGTGGGATGTTGCAGCACCAACCAAATAATCAGATTGACATTGATAAAAGAGGCGGCCGCAAGCCGCCTCTTTTATTTTCAGAAATGCTTTACCCAGCAGCGCCGCCTTATAATTTGCCTCCCATTGAAACTCTTCCAGATTGACAGAGCCCTGGCATTATCCTCCAGCTGGGGATTCGAGTAGGCCTTTGTTATCCCGTGTTTACGGTATGCCTCATGAAGATACTTCCACACCAAAGCTGCAGCGCCTTTTCCATGATAGTCGGGATGAACGCCCACCAGGTACATGTCGATGGTGTCATTATAATACACCGATTTCAGTAAATTGATCCAGCCGAAAGGAAAGAACTTTCCGTTTGATTTTTGTAAAGCCCTGGTGACTGACGGCATGGTGACCCCGAAGCCAACAATATGATCTTCAGGATCCAAAACAAATGCAACAAATTCGGGACGGATAAAACCGAAATACTGCTTCACATAGGCCTCCATCTGCTTTTCATTAA
>JAPLDN010000415.1 GCA_026391755.1 Bacteroidota bacterium | reverse complement strand
AAAATCTTAGGTTTACAGCGGGAAAACCGGAAGCCGGAAGCCGGGAGCCGGAAGCCGGGAGCCGGAAGCCGTGAGCCAGGAGCCGGGAACCGGAAGCCGGGAGCCGGGAGCCGGGAGCCGGAAGCCGTGAGCCAGGAGCCGGGAGCCGGGAGCCGGAAGCCGGAAGCCGTGAGCCAGGAGCTGGGAACCGGAAGCCGGGAGCCGGGGGCAATAAATCGTAAATCGTAAATAGAAATAATAGTCTTCCTATGAAATCGTTTTTCCCTTTCCTGATCTCCGCCCTGCTTTTTACAAGCCATACACTTCCTGCACAGGTTTCTTTCAAAACTAATGAACTGCAGCTTGATTTAGGGAACAACGGACAGCTTGAACACCTTATCAACCCTGCCAGTACAAAAGATTATCTGTACAAAGACACCGCATCGTTCCTGATTAAAATTAAAACAAAAGGCGGATGGGAGACTCCTTCCCTTCTTACAGTTAAAAAACAGCAAGGGATAATCTGCCTGTGCTATCCAATGAATAAAGTCAGCATTGAACTCAAAATTGTTGAAAAGCCGGCATACCTTATGATGGAGATCATTTCTGTGAGACCTCAAAATAAGGTGGATCTCATTACCTGGGGTCCCCTGCCTCTCACTATTGGTAAAACTGTAGCCGAGATCCTTGGAATATGCAGCAATGATTCCATCGCTGTTGCGCTGATGCCACTCAATGTTAAAACCCTGGGAGGCTTTCCTTTGAATGAAGAAGGGTCAGACCCTTCAAGGAGCAGTTCGGCTAAAAAAACGAATTATGGCTCAGTAATCCAGGCCTATTCAATGGACCGTTCGCGCAATCGCACTATCACCGTCTGGTGGGGTCAGTTTCCCGATATGCCGGTTGGACCGGTCAAAGGCGAAACCGTCACAGGATCAAAAGTTGCGTTGTTTGCCTGCAAAACATCAAACATCCTGAACCGGATCGAAGCGATTGAACTGGCCGAAGGACTCCCCCACCCCATGATTGAGGGTGCCTGGTCGAAGCGTTCCGCCCGTTCGGGAAGGTCTTACCTCATCTGCGATTATTCAGAAGCAAGCATTGACGAGCTGCTGGAATATACCAGGCGGGCCAATCTGCAAACCCTATACCATATGAATGCCTGGGAAAGCTGGGGCCATTACGAGCTCAGCAAAGAGTTCTTTCCCCATGGGCTCCAGGGACTGAAAACCTGCATTGAGAAAGCGAAAAGCAAAGGCATACTTCTTGGAGCACACACCCTCACCAACTTCATAAATACAAACGATGCCTATATTACTCCGGTTCCGGATCGGCGGCTAGCGGTCACAGGGATCAGCAGGCTCACCGCTTCAATAAATGAGAGCGACACAACCCTTACCGTTGAATCCCCAAAATATTTCATGAATGAAAAAGCCGATTGGCTGCATACAGTGCGCATAGACGATGAACTGATTAGTTATGGCAGGGCAACATCCGCAGTCCCATACCAATTGAAAGGATGTAAACGAGGAGCATTCGGGACAAAACCTTCACTTCATCCGCAGGGAAAGGAGGTAAATAAATTACTCGATCATCAGTATAAAGTATTCTTCCCCAACCTGGAACTCCAGCAGGAAATCGCGGTGAACCTGGCCAAAAAGTTCAACGAGACCGGGTTTGCGCAGATGGATTTTGACGGTTTTGAAGGCTGCCTGGCATCGGGCCAGGGCGATTATGCCCAGGAGCTTTTTGCTAAAACCTTTTACGAGAACCTCGACCATTGGGTGCTGAACGGCACCAGCATGTCAAAGCCGTTTTACTGGCATATCAACACCTATTGTAACTGGGGAGAGCCCTGGAACGGGGGATTTACAGAGAGTATGCAGCAGTACCGTATCGATAACCAGGGTTTGTTTGACCGTAACCTGATGCCTCATATGCTGGGATGGTATTTGCTCACCGACAGCACCACCCTTGCCGAGATGGAATGGATGCTGGCAAGGGCTGCAGGGTATAATGCAGGCTTCGGGATGGCAACCAGCCTGAAGGCTTTGAAAAATAATCCTCATACCCCTGAACTACTTGATGCCATCCGCGATTGGGAGATCTGCAGGCGTGACAGGGCTTTTCCCAAAGAACTTCTTGGCGAGCTGAAAGACCCGTTCAAAGAATTCCACCTCGAGAAGGTATCGGCTTTAGTATGGAACCTGTATCCGATGTACCGCCTGGGGACGCAATTTGGAAAAACGGTGTATGAAGCCGGGAAGCCATACCGGATCATGATCCTGGTGGAGTAGGTGGATAGCTGGATAGCTGGAAGCCGGGAGTGATATATTCTTTCGGTATATGGTCGTCGGGGATGGCAATCCTGTTCCCATCGCGCAGGGAGCGGTAATGCGGCGACATGATCTCGACGCCGGCATTGTTGAAGCTTTCCTGGATATTGAGGTGCAGGTTCGACATGATCACAGCCATCTGGTGCGAATCCTTTGTATAGGCGTTGATCTGGTAACTCACATAAAAATCATCAAGGCTGGTCTGGAAAACAAAAGGTTCCGGCTCAGGAAGTATTAATTCCGTTGCTTTAGCAGCGTCGATAAGCAATTTATGAATCTGTCTCCACGGGGCATCGTAGCCGATAGTTACCGTAGAATGCAGGATAAGTCCGCCTTCCTTTTCCAGTGTGGTGTAATTAACTACTTCCGAATTACTGATCTTGCCGTTTGGAATTGTGATTATCTCATTCTTGATTGTCCGGATCTTGGTGACGGCCATGGTCTTTTCAACCACATCCCCGATGTTGTCGCCAACTTTTATCCTGTCGCCAATCTGGAATGCGCGGGTGAATGTAAGTGCGAATCCCGCGACCAGGTTGCCCAGGATGCTTGCCGAAGTGATGGAAAACAGCAGTCCTATCAATACCGAAACTCCCTGGAAAACCTTGGAATCAGAACCCGGGAGATGGGGATAGATGAGGATGATCGCAAATGCCCATACAAGGAACCGGATAATGTTGAAAACCGGGAGTGCCCATTCAGGGAAGAATCCTCTGAGTTTTATATCGCCCTGTTCAATTTCGTTTTTAAAGAACCTGAATAATTTAACAATCATCGTGGTGATGAAACAGATCACGATGATCGTCAGCAGGTTAGGGATAAAGAACCAGATGGACCTAAAGAAGTTGCCTACAGGCCGAAGGATGAATTTAAGGAATATAAGGGAATATAATTTGGTCCAGGGAAGAAGGTAACTGGTAAGCCAGAGTGCAGTGACAAAGAAAAGAAGTATCAGTAAATACCTTATGACCTGGTTAAGTATATGGAGTATCTGTATCTGGTTTCGCACGGGAATAATGGGAACATCCCTGATCTTCATCCGCGAAAGGGGTCCCGATTTGAAATCCGGGATCCTCTTATCCAGGAAATAATAAATCTTGTTCACAAGATAGATCAGCAGGGTCAGGATCACCAGGATGAACCCTGAAAAAAGCATGCTCTTCAGTATCCCTGCCTCGGAATTCAGTTGGATCTGTTCGTTGATAGCTGTGGAAATAGCCTTATGCCTTTCAGATGCAATAAGCTCGGAAGGTTTGTTTTCGGCTTTCGAATCGGCCTGTGTAACTGAGCTTATTATTTTCTCCCCGTAAACTATATCGATGTCGTCATCTTCGTGGACGATCTCGAGGGAGTCGGTCCTGAAGAAAGGATCATTTGCCAGTTCCCTGATGTCCTCTGTTGTCCTTTTTGCCCTTCCTTCAGGTTTGTAGGGTCCTATCCTTGTTTTGACATAAAACAGGATGTTCCCGAACGGATCAACGGGGTAACCCTTGAACACCTGAGCGGCTGAGTCCTGTGCCGCCTGGGTGTTCCGGGCAAACAAAACCGGGGGTATGCTGAACTGGATAAAAAGGGCGAGGATGAAAATCCCCCAACGAATGCCTGTATTCTTCCTCATAATTCCTTTATTGATCTATTTTCATACGAATGTATAAAATTTTTATCATGACACGAATTACTTAACAGGAGGGTGAAATTTTTCCTACTTTTGTGCCCCTGTTATTTTATTTGGATTAAATACAGATAGACCATGATGATCATGAAATTTGGCGGCACTTCCGTTGGCTCGGCTGAACGGATTAAAGCTGTCGCCAAGCTTACAGCTTCATATGAAGAACCTAAAATGGTTGTACTTTCCGCGATGTCGGGGACAACCAACAGCCTGCTTGAGATTGCCGATTTCCTGGCCAAAAAGAATACCGATGCGGCCCAAGACAAAATAAACCTGCTAGAGAAACAGTACCAGCTCGTTGCTGATGAATTACTTTCGGCCGGGGAATACAGGGAAATGAGTTATAACCTCCTAAGGGAACATTTCAGTTATATCCGTTCTTTCACCCTGGATCTTTTCACTGCAAATGAAATAAAATGCCTGGTTGCCCAGGGGGAATTGCTGTCGACCGCCCTGTTTGAACTATATTGCCACGAAAGCGGCATCGAGGCTTTTCTATTGCCTGCATTGAATTTTATGCGGATAGACAGGGAACAGGAGCCCGATCATTTTTATATAAAAGAGAATCTCCAAAGGGAACTGGAAAAATATCCCGGGAAGTCGTTCTTTATTACCCAGGGCTTCATTTGCCGGAATGCTTTTGGAGAGATCGACAACCTAAAGCGCGGAGGCAGCGATTATTCAGCCGCCCTTATCGGGGTAGCCATGAACGCTTCGGCTATCCAGATATGGACCGATATTGACGGGTTTCACGACAATGATCCAAGGTTTGTGAAAGATACCCATGCTATTGCCGAACTCTCATTTGATGAAGCTGCAGAGCTGGCTTATTTCGGTGCCAAGATCCTTCATCCTTCGACCATACTTCCCGCTAAAGTTGGGGGGATCCCTGTGATTATCAAAAATACTTTGGATCCCCAGGCTGAGGGAACTACAATAACCGACAAGGCTTCAGGGAAAGGCATCAAAGCCATTGCGGCCAAAGACGGGATTACCGCGATACGGGTGAAGTCAGGGAGGATGCTGCTCGCCTATGGGTTCATGCGCAAAGTGTTTGAGATCTTCGAGATCTACAAAACACCAATCGACATGATCACGACTTCGGAGATCAGTGTTTCGCTGACGATTGACGACACCAGCAGGCTTTCACGCATCATTGATGACCTGAAGCATTATGGAACCGTTGAAACCGATCATGACCAAACTATCATTTCGGCTGTAGGTGAAGGGATAGCCGAAGGCAGCAACGCAGCACAATCGGTATTCAATGCACTCAGCGGCATACCGGTCAGGATGATCTCATACGGAGGGAGCCAGCATAATATTTCCATACTGATTCCCTCATCCTTCAAGAGCCAGGCCTTGAACGCACTCAGCGCACATCTTTTCAACCACTGACATCCGCGAACATGATCAAAACGGATATCATAGAAAAAATCAGGCAGATCCACACTCCGTTTTATTATTATAATATGGAAGTGCTCAATGCCACAATCGGACGCTGTACACTGGAAGCAGGCCGATATGGTTATCGCATGCATTATGCACTGAAAGCCAATTCCAACCCGAAGATCCTGAAGATTATCAGTAGTGCCGGCTTCGGGGCCGATTGCGTGAGTGGGAATGAGGTTAAATCAGCGCTTGAACATGGTTTTCAGGCCGGAAAAATAATGTTTGCGGGTGTTGGAAAAACAGATGATGAGCTGAGACTGGCTTTGAATCATGGGATTCAAAGCATCAACGTGGAATCTGTTCAGGAAATGGAAGTGATCAATTCCCTGGCATCTGAAATGGGGGTTAAAGCCCGGATTTCCCTTCGCATCATTCCCAACGTGGATGCCCATACCCACAGGTACATCACAACAGGGCTTGAAGAAAATAAATTCGGGATCCTTACCTGGCAATTCGATGCGGTGCTTGAGAAACTCCGTTCCCTTGACAATCTTGAGCTTCAGGGACTGCATTTCCATATCGGTTCACAGATCACCGACCTGGCTGTGTTTAAAAGCCTTTGCGAACGTGTAAATGAGATCAATACCTGGTTTATGGAACAGGGGTATCTTACGGATATCATTAATGTCGGGGGCGGACTGGGGGTCGATTACAGCGAGCCGGATAAATGCAGCATCCCCGATTTTGCTGCATACTTCGGGGTTTTTCACGATCTGATAGAGTTGCAGGGGCATCAGCAGCTTCACTTTGAACCAGGCCGTGCCATTGTTGCCCAATGCGGCAGCCTGATAACCAGGGTGCTCTTTGTAAAAGAAGCAGTGAACACCCGTTTTGCTATTGTCGACGCAGGCATGAATGACCTGATAAGGCCGGCGCTTTACCAGAGCTATCATAAGATCGAGAACCTGACCTCCACCGGTGAAAAACGGAAATATGATGTCGTCGGTCCGGTTTGCGAATCATCCGATTGCTTTGGGAAAGCTGTGGTAATGCCCGAAACCCGCAGGGGCGATCTTATCGCAATCCGTTCGGCCGGCGCCTACGGACAAACCATGGCTTCCCGTTACAACCTCAGGGACCTGGCAGGAGAAGTCTATTCCGATGAAATCTGACATCCGATATCTGACATCCGACATCTGATATCAGATGTCAGATGTCGGATATCAGATATTATTTCCCGAAGCGGTATGCTATGTATAATCCGGCGCCCGCAGTTGACAGGGAAAAATTGATGCGGTTGTCTTTAACTGTATACTCCTTCGGCTCTTTATATTTGTTGATACGGTTATCATATGAAACTGTCGGATTGATCTCGGCTCCCAGTACCAGGTGGTCTTTTAAAATATAATTAAACCCGAAAATAAAAGAAAGTCCGGGAGAGATTGATGTTTGTACATTTTCATTGCTTTTTGTTCCGTTCAGGGTCTGGGTATAATGGGTGTATTGATAATCAAACCCTGCTTCGGCGCCCAGCAAAAGGGAGAAGGAGCTGAATAAAGGCAGCTTGCTGTCAAAACCAATTCGAAAGCCCGCCCCATATCCGGTTTGCTTTAATTCTGAACTATCACTGTTTCGTTCGCTGGACGAATTTAAGGAGTACAGGTTCATGGCCAGCAAGCTGACTCTTAGCATGGTCTTTTCATTTCCGTACTTATACCTCAGTCCGAAACTGTTAAGGCTGGAGAAAATGACCCCAAATTCATGGTACCTTAGGGAAGGTGTTTCCTGCGCCATGGCCGGTGTTATCAAACACCCCGCCAGGGCGATAATGATAAGCAGTTTTTTCATTGAATTTGTTTATGGGTTATTATTATTTTGAGCAATCATCATTTGCCATACAATGGAAAAACCGGCATATCCAGGACCTTGAGTTTCCACCTCGGCCCTATCTTCATTCTCTCCCTCGAGAGGGAAATACTGATAATGCCCGCACCTATGAATGGAAGACAAAGATAGGCCATATCGGGAGTAAATACCTGCTCATTATTCAGCAGGTGGTTAATGGTGATCGCTATGGCAGTTACTCCGCCAAAAGCCATGCAGTAAACTCCAAATTTCAGAGGAAACGTATAATTTTGATATACATACTTTATATTCGGATACTGAATGGTTAACGGGATATACGTTTGAAGGATGATATCGTTATCAGCAATATCCCATAACCGGCCGCGGAGCAGGGTGTCAGGCTTATACGTCCTGAGCATGAATTTATCTTCGGCCTTGAAGAAGAATTTCCTCCTGGCGCCAACTTTTTCAAGAAGAAGGGTTTTCTGAGGCAATGCCTCGGTACTTAATAATAAAATGAAGCTCCAGAAGATCAGGATTTTCAGAAGATGTATCTTAAATGGCACCGCAAACGGCATCCTATTGTCCGAATTTAATGCTTACCCCGAGATTAATGATCGATAATGTACCTATGCCGAATTCACCGCAGAAGGCGCCTCCCCTGCCAACCCTGAACCCGAGAAGTGTAAGCTGAGCCGCCGGCAGTAGTTCCTGTTTGCTCAGGGTGCCTGGGCTGCTCATGTCTGACTCACCTGTTTCACTGTAATAATTCATTGTCACACCAATTGCGATACCTGAGTACATGGCGAAGGTAGGCTTGTTAAGGTACTGGAATTTAATCCTTGCCAGGGCCTGAACATAATTATAGTTCTTTGTTCTGGATGTATTAATTTTATACTTGGCAGAGAGAGGAGTGTACCCGATCTGGAAGCCAACACCTATAACTTTATTCATGGAACGGGTGTAACCAATTATGAAGGAACCAATAGCGGTATAAGACCAATCGCTGTTGGAGTTCACGTTGATGTAATAATACAGGGAACCTATCCCGTAAGAGGCATAAACCTCATTTAGCAGGTCTTGCTGATGAGGTTTTTCCTTAATGACAGCCTGTTCCGTCTGGGCGAATATTATACCGCCGAAGAGGAACAGA
>JAPLDN010000192.1 GCA_026391755.1 Bacteroidota bacterium | reverse complement strand
GGTTACAATATTAGAAGTCATGATGATACAATACCTTATTAAGCAAAGATACATCTATATAAAGACATATTATCATGAGAAGGATATATAAATCTTCTTGCTGGCACATTTTTTAATTGATGGCCCAGGGATGATGTATTTTGGTAATTTATCCTTACATTTGTATAGCAAGGATAAAAGTTTTGTGATGAAAATTTTCTTTCCGGCCCTCCTGGTTTTACTGATTCCTCAGAATCTGCAGGCACAGAAAGTTGGCCGGCCGCTGATCGATTCATTAACTGCAGCGTTGCCAAAGGTGAAGGAAGATACCGAAAGGGTAAAGACCCTATCAATCATCTGCTATGAACTCAGGAATATCAATCCAAAAGAAGCGTTGGACCCGGGACAAGCTGCCCTGCAACTGTCAGAAAAGATCAATTATCAATACGGGAAAGGGCTGTCACATTATTCCCTCACTTTTATCTACCATATTTTATCGAGGCTTCCCGAATCAATCGATCATGCGCTGAAAGCAGAAGCCATCTTCGACAGCCTGAAAACCACCAACTACCTTTGTGCAACTTATCTTATGCTTGCCTATCTCTACAAGGATCTTGACAAAGGGATCACGGCAAAGTATATGCAAAAGGCAACAGCCCTGTTACCTTATAACGATGATATTTTATGGAAAGCAAGGAATAATGGCACACTCGGGAACAATTACCGAAACCTCGGCAAATATGATTCTGCCGGGAAATACATGATGATCCACTTGCAAATGAGCGAGAAGAATCAACTCAACGGGGAGATCATGATAGTAAAGAACAGGTTTGGTTATATGTATATGGCTCAGTCAAAACTCGATACCGCTTACGCATTGATCAAGGCCGGGCTGGAGTATTTCCAGGCTATCGGATCGACCAGGATGGTTGCTGAGAATTCAACCACACTTGGAAAAATAAGGCTGAGGCAAAGCAAGGACGCAGGTTCCCTGGGCAAACAATACCTGGCGGAGGCTGAAAAATATGCCCTCAGGGGGCTCAAAGTCTCCGGTGAACTGGGCTACCTGATCCAGAGCTATAGTGCAAGCAGGTTATTGTCGGATATATATAAAGCTGATGGCAGGAATGATATGGCCCTAGATTACCTCAACGCCGCCTTTATAGATTATGACAGTGTTTACGGTGCTCAGAGTGTAAGCAAAGCTTCTGTTCTTAGCTGGAGAAATGAAAAGGAATTAAAACAGAAGCAGTTAGAATTATTGCAATTGCACAACAGGCAACAGAAGGTGATCATTTTTGGAGCCTCCTTTAGTATTTTAATCCTTGTCATTGCCGTGTTTGTTGTCGTGAGAAGCAGGAAAAAACAAAGAAGAGCTTACCTGCTTGTACAGCAACAAAAAGAGGAAATTTCGAGGGTCCTTGGGGAACTTGAGGCCACCAACCAGGAACTTGAAGCTTTCTCCTACTCTGTATCGCATGACCTGAGGGCTCCTGTTCGCAGGATCGAAAGCCTGTGCATGTTCCTGAAGGATGATTATGAGACATTGCTCGACATTACAGGCAAAGACCTCCTCAGGCATATTTCAGAATCCACGGGGCTGATGAACCGGTTGATCGAGGACCTGCTTACTTTATCACGCATCACCCGTCAGACTGTTAACAGGGCTCCATGTCACCTGAGTGATATTGCAGCGCAAATTTGTGAGGATTTGAGGCTGACTTACCCCGAAAAAACATACACATGCAGGATAGAAGAAAACATTATCGTTCAGGCCGATTTCAGGCTCCTTCATATTGCTCTCCAGAACCTGATCGACAATGCATGGAAATACAGCAGTAAAACCGGGAACCCTGAGATCATTATCGGTAGTGAAATGGCGGATAACAGGCAGCTCGTTTTTATCAGGGATAACGGAGTCGGTTTTAACATGGGACAGGCAGGGAAATTATTCACTCCTTTCCAGCGCCTGCATAGTGATGAACATTTCAAAGGTACCGGCATTGGTCTTGCAACAGTCAAACGAATAATAACAAAGCATGGAGGCACAATCACTGCCCAAAGCGAACCAGGGAAAGGAACAACCTTCAGATTTACATTATAAGGTAATCCTGGCCATCTTCCCGGTGCTTCTCGCCGGTTACCTGCTATTGATGATCCCTGGTCCCCATCCTGCCGGGCCGGTCAACAAGGCAGGGAACAAACCCTTTGCCTGGAATAGAGATGACCTCTGGAATGGCCTTGAAAAGACTTTCCTTCTTGAAAAAGCAACAGATCCACAGTTACGGAAAGCCTTGCTGATAAAACTGAAAGATACAGCCGAAACCCTGGTAGAAAGAGCTGAAAAAAATCTCCTGCCTCCCGATGATACTGTATTTGCGAGCTTGTTGTACAATTTCTTTTCAATGGCGCCGGTAGTAGCGGCCGGGAGAGAGCAGAACGTCTGGTTCATCAGTTATTATAACAGGGTGCGGAAGAATATAAAGCTGCAATCGCAGCATTGGGACATGAATTCGGTTGTGGCGAGGAATACAATATACAAGCTGCTTTATGGTATGCGGGCTGCTGTTGAGGAAGTGCTGCTGCAATCTCCGGGCATGGCCTTCAACCCTGCCATGTTCATTAAGGATGAACCCTCGGCAACACCTCAGGCAGAAATATTCGGAATTACAGTGCACAGCGGGGACCTCCTGGTATCACGGGGAGGAGCTGTTGTTTCTGCGTTAATATCAAGGGGAAACGATTACCCGGGCAATTTCTCCCATGTTGCCCTGATCTATGTTGAGGAGAAAACTCATAAACCATACCTGGTCGAAGCCCATATCGAAAGGGGTGTTGCCATTTCTTCAGTCAAACATTACATTGCAGATAAGAAGCTGCGGTTCATGGTGATGAGACCCCGGTCTGATCTGCCCCTTCTCACCGGGGACCCGATGATCCCTCAGAAGGCAGCTGAATACATTTATATTAAAGCGCTCAGCAAACATATTCCTTACGATTTTAAAATGGATCTGAACGATACTTCGGCAATGTTTTGTTCGGAAGTCGGCTTCCGAGCCTACGAGCATTACAGGATTCATCTCTGGCGAGCAATTTCAACCATCTCTTCACCCCGGATTGTGAATTTACTTAATGAATTCGGGGTGGAAAACTTCGTTACCCTGATGCCTTCCGATCTGGAGTATGATCCTCAGCTTTCCGTTGTGGCCGAATGGAGGGACCCGCAAACCTTGTTCAAAGACCATGTCTATAATGCAGTTATGGATATAATACTGGAGAATACTGCTAATGGGGAGGAGATACGCATCAATCCCTGGATGCTGCCGTTTGCAAGGCTTGCCAAGGGTTATTCGGTTCTGCTTAACCTGTTCAACAAGGAAGGGCCTGTACCGGAAGGGATGAGTGCCACACAGGGGCTTAAGAATAAAGTATTTGAAAACCTGCACGCACAGATCCGCCAAAAAACGGAATTAAAAATAAAGCAATTCATTGAAAAGAACGGATATGTTCCACCATACTGGCAGATCCTTGCAATGGCCAGGGAGTCCTATCAACCACAAATATTAATGTAAAATAAATGGCTATGAAAAAAATCGCACTATTTTTATTTATTTCATTCGCAGCTCTTGCCACTGTTCCTGTAGCTTTTTCGCAGGACAGCCAGCGTGCTGCAAACGACCCGCTCATCAAAAGTGATGCGAATACATTTTTACCCTGCTCGCAGGCTGCTGAAACTGCTTCCATCCTGAAGGCCGCTAAAGAACAAATCAATTCATTCATCGGGGATATTCCGGTAAATATTCTTCCCAATTATGGGTTCAACAACAGGGAAGAATTCAAGAATGTCACATTTGATGCGCCTTTTAAAGTGTACACTCTCAAAGATTCAAACATTGTATTTGAATCATCATGGAGAGTCCCAGTAGTTATTGATAATGAATACAGGGCTTTGCTTACTGTAATTCAGATCAACGGTGAATATCAGGTCGCCGATTTTGGCGCAAGGGTGCTTGCCGGGGAATTATTTGCTAAGAAATCTGTACAAACCTGCGGATTGCTCAGGGTTTACGAGCTCAGGTCAGACTTTCTTATTGAAGCAACGGCAGGCAATCAATTGCAGTTTGTTCCGGTACAGGGTCCTAAGGACAAACGGGTTGTTTTACGTGATATTCTCAACATGTTAAAAAATAAATAGCCATGAAAAAGTCAGCAATTTTTGTCTTTGTCATATCGTTCATTATACAAACTCAATTGAACGGACAGGTATTGAATGTCCCTGAAATTATACAGGAACAAAATCAATGGTGCTGGGCCGGTGTCAGCGCTTGCGCTTTGGATTACTATTGCACTCCGACCGCCCAATGTACCATTGCAGAGTACACCCGTACAGTTGCAACCTGGTATAATTTCGGGAGTACCGACTGTTGTGTAAATCCCAACCTGGGCTGTAATTACTGGAACTATAACTGGGGCTATCCGGGAAGCATACAGGATATACTGGTCCACTTTGACAATATTTCCAATAACGGGGTCGGTTCTTATCTTTCTCTTGCAGAGATAACCTCAAATATTCAGCTGAACAGGGTTTTTATTATCCGTTGGGGCTGGACTGCGGGAGGCGGCCATTTTGTTGTCGGGCACGGAATTTCAGGGAACAACATTTATTATATGAATCCATGGTATGGAGAAGGATTAAAAATAGCAACATATACCTGGATGAAATCCGACGGGAACCATACCTGGACACATACCAATGAATTAACAGTAAGTCCGGCTTCCAAACCACC
>JAPLDN010000051.1 GCA_026391755.1 Bacteroidota bacterium | reverse complement strand
CTGTTGGCGGATGACATTTTAGCTCAGCCCGTGCTCAGATCGTCGGTCAAAGGCGTTGTCCTTGATGCGCGCTCCCTCGATCCACTTGCCGGCGCCAGTATCCAGCTTCTTGGCTCCGACCCTCCTCTTGCATGTTCTTCCGATGAAACAGGGCATTTCAGGCTGAAAGGCATACCCATTGGCAATGCAGAACTCAAAGTGAGCTTTATCGGTTATGCCGCCTTTACTTCAGAACCCCTTGTGATCAGCAGCGGGAAAGAAGCCGATATAACAGTTTATCTGCAGCAAACAGGGATTGACGGCAAGGAAATCGAAGTTAAAGGATCCTACAGGAAAGGAGATGTACTTAACAGGATGGCTTCCGTGAGTATACGTCCGTTCAGCGTCGACGAAACCTTCAGGTTCCCGGGTACTTATAATGACCCTGCCAGAATGGCCCAGAATTTTGCAGGTGTTACGTCAGGTATAGATAACAGGAACGATATCATCGTGCGGGGCAATTCCCCTTCAGGACTGCAATGGAGACTTGATGATATGGAAATCCCAAACCCGAACCATTTCGCAGCGGTTGGAACAACGGGCGGACCGGTCACCCTGCTGAACGACAACCTGTTGACCAATTCGGATTTTCTTACCGGTTCTTTCCCTGCCCAGTATGGGAATACCACCGCAGGCGTTTTCGACCTGAAGATGAAAACTGGGAACAGCGATCATCATGAATTCTGGTTTGGTCTTGGATGGAATGGCCTGGAGTTTGGCTCTGAAGGACCGTTCTCGAAGAAAAGCGCAGCATCCTATATCTTCTCTTACAGGATATCCATGCTCCAGCTTTTGGGCTATACAGGGATTAAATTGAACGTCATCCCACAATACCAGGACCTGAGCTTTAAAGTTACACTGCCATTAAAAAAGGCGGGGGTACTCACAATTACAGGAATGGGGGGTTTAAGTTATATCCAGCTTTTCGACAGCCGCAAGGAACAATCCGGCTGGATGTTCCCCGATTACGGTGAGAATCTTGCCAACGGCTCCAATCTCGGGGTCCTGGGAATCACACATCAGGCTGCATTAAAACCGGGATTACGAATAAAAACAATGATATACGCAGTGAGCTCCCTGGTGTATACTCAGGTTGATACATTTTCGAATGTTGCGACAATACCTTCTCCCTGGGCCGGAGAAAGAAGTTCAGAGTTGAAACTTTCTTTTTCTTCAAGGCTTTTTAAAAAATTCTCAGCTAAAAGTTCTCTTGAAACAGGCTTGAACTATGATCATTTTTTCATGAAATTTGCCGACAGCATGATGTTTAAAAATACATTCCAGGTTCATACCGGCACAAAGGAACAGATGGATTTTATCAGGATCTACGGCCAGTGGGCTCAAAGCCTCACTCCTGTTTTGGAACTGAAAGCCGGGGTTTACGGATCCTGGCTGCCCATGAACAATTCATGGGCTGTTGAGCCGAGAATAGGCATGGATTGGCGGATATCAGAGAACCATGTCCTTAACTTCGGCGCCGGAATGTATAGCCAGATGCCTCCCCATGTGATTTATTTCCAGATAAACAAGCTGGCAGGGGGCATAATCAACCAGCCAAACAGGGACCTGGATTTTACCAGGTCAGTACAATCGGCGTTTTCTTACGATTTCAGGCCCTCTAAGACACTTCACCTGAAAACCGAGGTATATTACCAATACCTGTATGACCTGCCTGTAAAAACATCAATTCCCCAGTATTCCCTCATTAATGAAGGCCATGACTTCTTCCTGAACAGGCAATATTCCGACAGCCTTATAAACGGGGGAACTGGTTCCAATTATGGCATTGAATTTACATTTGAGAGGTATTACAATAAACAGTACTACTTCCTGTTCACAGCCTCGGTTTACAGCTCAACATATACGGCTTACGACAATGTGAGAAGGAATTCTGCATTCGGGGTTAATTATGTTCTGAATGCTGTCGGCGGATATGATTTCGTTATCGGGAAGCGTAAATGGGGGATCCTTTCCCTGGGCCTGAGAGCCACCTATGCGGGCGGAAACCCTTATATTCCCTTCGATGTGAATGCAACGGTAGCTTCAGGAGAGACTATGATGGACTGGCCTGCATCATTCACCGTTAGGTACCCCGACTACAAGAGGGCTTCCCTGTGATTCGGACTTAAAAGGAACCTTCCCGGTTACAATATCGAGTTCATTCTTGACCTCCAGTACCGGACAAATTATACTAATGTGTATCTTCAGCGCATCGATCCGAAAACCGGGGAGATCAGGAACTTTTTCAATATGGGGTTTTTCCCGATGGCAACCTGGAGAATTCAATTTTAAACAAAAAACACAATGAGCAGTTCGCAGAAACTTCCACCCTTTGGCCTGGCAAAAGCACTTACCAGTTTCAGAAGCATGCTCCTGAAACTTCACAGGAGGCTGTTCCCTGGCCAGGTTGTGCTGTATGAGCAATTCCAGTCCTTCTGGCTTCTTCAGCCACTATACATTGCAGCCGAACTGAATGTTGCTGAATTCCTGAAAGAAAAACCACTGAGCGTGGAAGAGCTGGCCTTTAAAACAAATTCCCAGCCTGAAGCATTGTACAGGATCATGAGAGCCCTTGCTTCTGAAGGGATATTCAAAGAAACGGATGGCCGGTGTTTTAAGCTGAATTCACGCGCCAGGGCCTTGCTTGATGGCGATGGCAGCCTTAGAAATATGATCATTCACCACCTTGGAAAGATCAACTGGTCAGCCCAGGGAAACCTGCTTCACACTGTAAAGACAGGTGAAAACGCGTTCAGGGGCAAATATGGCATGGACATCTATCCTTATCTCAGGGAGAACCTTGACGAGTTTCAGCGTTTTGAAAAATCCATGTCGGACCTTTCGGCCCTGGCTTTTGATCCTGTTATTTCGCGCTATGATTTTTCATCCTTTAAAACAATAGCCGACATAGGAGGAGGTGAAGGTCTTTTACTTGCGCGCATACTTGAGAAAAGCCCGTTTGCAAAAGGCTTGTTGTTTGATTTGCAAGAGAATGAAAGGAAG
>JAPLDN010000089.1 GCA_026391755.1 Bacteroidota bacterium | reverse complement strand
GTTGATTATAAAACCGGCCGGACTATGGAGAAATACAGGACCCAGTTGATGCATTATGCTACCCACCTGGAAGCAATGGGATATAAGGATGTTAAAAAGTACCTGTTATACCTGGAGCCGGAAGTGAGGCTGGAAGAAGTTTGTTGAAAATCGTGATAACTTGAATGCATGATGAAGTTAGAAGAAGAAATCGCAAAACTATACCGTTCCTGGAGCGGGAGCGATGCCCTGAAGATTGAAAAAATTGCGGGTTCCGGTTCATACCGGCAATATTTCAGGGTGATTGGTGCCTCCGGCAGCGTTGTGGCGGCATATAATGCCGATGTGCGTGAAAATCTTGCGTTCCTGAAGTTTACCAGGCATTTCAGGGCGATGCAGCTTCCCGTGCCCCTTGTGCTGAATACCAGCCCGGAATCCGATTTTTACCTGCTCGAGGACCTTGGCGATACTACCTTATATTCAGCCCTGACAAAGCTTCGCAGGAAAGAGAATTATATTCACCCGGATATCGTAAAAATTTACCTGCAAGTTATTGAATTCTTACCGGGGTTCCAGATAATAGCCGGGCATAGCATACCTTTCAGCTATTGCTATCCAAGGCCTGCATTTGACAAGCAAAGCATGATGTGGGACCTGAACTATTTCAAATATTATTTCCTGAAACTTGCAAGGGTTTCTTTTGATGAACAAATGCTGGAGGAGGATTTCAATGCCCTGACAGGTTTCCTTCTGGAAGCCCCCGGGGATCATTTCATGTACCGTGATTTTCAGTCCAGAAACATCATGATCCATAATAACACTCCATGGTTCATCGATTACCAGGGTGGCAGGAAAGGTGCACTGCAGTATGATCTTGCATCACTTCTGTATGATGCAAAAGCTGATCTCCCTGAGGATTTCAGGGAGCAGCTTTTGAACCATTACATCAACACCGTAATGAAACTAAGCTCTTTGGAGGAAACGAAATTTCGCAGGTATTTTGACGGATTTGTTTTAATCAGGATATTACAGGCTATGGGAGCTTATGGGTTTCGGGGTTACTACGAAAACAAACCTCTCTTTCTTCAGAGCATACCTTTTGCAGTGAAAAATTTAAAAATACTGCTAGACAGGGATCAAATCCCTGTTCATCTGCCAATGTTGAGGAAAGCCCTGGGCGAGATCATCGGGAATCCCGACTTTTCCAGTATCAAGGCGCCCTCATCGGATCTTACTGTGAAGATTTTCAGTTTTTCCTATAAAAATGGTCTCCTCCCCGACGAAAGCGGCAATGGCGGCGGTTTTGTTTTCGACTGCCGTGCATTGCCCAATCCCGGAAGATATCCTGAGTTTGCTGATCTCAGCGGGAAGGACAGGCTGGTGATGGACTTTCTGAGAAAAGAGCCTGAGGTCGATGCCTTCCTGAACCATGTATTCAGCCTTGTTGGCCAAAGTGTAAAGAATTACACCGAACGTGGATTTTCAAACCTTATGGTCAGTTTCGGCTGTACCGGCGGTCGGCACCGTTCCGTTTATTCAGCAGAGGAAATGGCAAAATACCTGCTTGAGAAATTTAACGTGAAAGTGGAACTTAACCACACTAATTTAAAATCGTGATCCGTGAATCGTGATCCGGATCACGATTCACGGTTAACCTTCATTTGGAAAAAGTATGAAAGCAATGATCCTGGCAGCCGGTTTAGGGACACGGCTCAGACCCATAACCGATACCACACCCAAGGCCCTTGTGGAGATTAACGGGAAGACCCTGCTTGAACATTCCATAAACCACCTTCAATTTTTCGGTGTAAAGGAAGCTATTATCAACGTACATCATTTCCCCGATATGATCATCAGCTTTCTTAAAAAGAAAAAAAACTTCGGTATGAAAATAGAGGTCTCCGACGAAAGGGACGCTTTACTGGATACCGGAGGAGCATTGAAAAAAGCATCCTGGTTTTTCGATGGAGGGGGTCCGTTTGTCGTCAGGAACGTGGATGTGCTTTCAAACCTGGATCTGGGGGCCATGCTTGAATTTCACCATAAACTCAAGCCCGTAGCCACCCTGGCTGTAAGGAACCGGGAGACTTCCCGTTACATGCTTTTCAATGAGCGCTTCGAACTCATCGGGTGGACCAATGTGAGCAGCGGCGAAAAAAAAATAAGCAGGAAAGATTTCAAGCGGATGCACCCTCTCGCTTTCTCGGGGATACAGATCCTGGATCCATCACTTATTCCACTTATCAGCGAAGAAGGCAGATTTTCACTTATCAGCATGTATCTGAGACTTTCGCGGGATAAGCGGATCTGCGCATTCAACGATAACGATTCATTCTGGTTCGACGCCGGGAAAAGAGAGGAAGTCTTATAATGAGCGCATTTCTGGAGCAGACTGCCGAGTACCTGGTATCGGCCTATGGGGATGAGTTATCGAAACTGTGTATTGTCTTGCCAAACCTCAGGGCTGGTTTGTTTTTAAGGAAGTTCCTTGCCGCCCGCCTGAATAAAACAATATGGTCTCCGTATATATGCTCTGCCGAAGACTTCCTTGCCACCGTCGCTGGTTTGCGTCCTGTTGAACAGCTGCAGCTTCTCTTTAAGCTGTACAGCATACATCGCGATATTGAACAGGAAAAAGCCCAGCCTTTCGAAGATTTCATTCAATGGGCTGCACAGTTGCTCAACGATTTTGACGAAGTGGACCGTTACCTGGCCGATGCGCGGCAGTTGTTTTCGGCTCTTACCGACACCCGCGCTATCTCAGTCTGGAACCCGGAGAACAGGCCGCTAACCGATTTCGAAAAACAATACCTGAGGTTTTACAATTCCTTATACCCATATTACAGCAGGCTTGTAGATGAGCTGCTGGAAAACAAGCAGGCCTACCCCGGACTGATGTACCGGATGGCCAGCCTTGGAATTGAGAAATTCAGTGAAAGATTACCCTGGAGAAAGGTTGTTTTTGCCGGGTTTAACGCACTGACGGCAGCCGAGGAGAAAGTTATGGATGTATTGCAGCGTCAGGGTAAGGCTGAATTCCTCTGGGATGCCGATACATATTACCTGAATGATCCCGGGCATGAAGCAGGGGAGTTTCTGCGCCATAACCGGAAAAAATGGGGCGGGAAAGAATTCAGCTGGGTTTCTTCCGGAATTGCCACAAAACCCAAAACCATCAGGATCACAGGAGTGCCAAATAATGCTGCACAGGCAGCACTGGCCGGTGAACTGGTGAAGACTGTGAGTACATTTGACGAACATACTGCGGTTGTTCTGCAGGATGAAAAGCTGCTCATCCCTCTTTTATACTCTCTGCCAGAAAAGGTGGGTGAGATGAATATAACCATGGGGCTCCCCTTGTCACAAACACCACTTAGTGACCTCCTTTCTGTTTTATTCAGGACACATCTGAACAAAGAGAAATTCGCTTCAAACCGGGGTAAAGGAACAAAGCAATTCTATTTCAGGGATGTGCTTGCCCTGCTGCGTCATCCCTATATCTCTGTTATGGCAACAGGACTTATGGAAGGAAATCATTTTGTTTTCGACAGTATCCTTGAATCTATAAGCCGGGGTAATAAAGTCTTTATCTCTGCGGATGAGATCCTGGACCCCGGTACAGGTTTGTTCTCGTTCAATGCCGCCTTCCTCAAACCGTTTTTGAGTGATTGGCAAAGCCCGGGGGACGCTGTTTGCGCGCTGAAGGAGATCATCGGGTCTTTAAGGGATCACCTTCTTAATGAGGAGGGATCCCTTGAGATCGAGTATTTATTTGCTTTTTCAAAGATCATTCACCAGCTTGAGGGGCTTCTCAAAACCTATCCCGAAGCAGTTAAAACAATCCAGACATTAGCCGGTCTCTTAATACAAATCGCAGATAATGTGACACTCCCGTTTTATGGAGAACCCCTGAAAGGCATGCAGATAATGGGGATGCATGAAACCAGGGGGCTCGACTTTGATACCGTCATCATGCTGTCATGCAACGAAAACCTGTTGCCCCGCGGACGCTCAGGAAATACGTTTATCCCTCTCGACCTCAAACTTGAATT
>JAPLDN010000317.1 GCA_026391755.1 Bacteroidota bacterium | reverse complement strand
CAGGATTGACGGGCATATAGTAAAGCCCTCAAGGGAGGTCAAACCCGGTGATGAAATCAGTATTTCCCACCAGGCGATTACAAAAAGTGTCAAAGTCCTCCAGCTCCTAGATAACAGGGTAGGGGCACCTCTTGTGCCTGATTATATGAAAGATTTGACCCCAGAGGAAGAATATGCCAGGGTTAAAGCGATGCGACAGCTTAATTTTGAATACCGTGATCCTGGCTCCGGAAGACCTACCAAACGCCATAGAAGGGAAATCGAAGTTCTTAAAAAATACCTTGGGGAATGAAGGCAACCCGTCAGCCCGACTTGTTCGACATTGTTTTCACTGGCAGGAACCAGGATTATGGCGGATATGTATTGCGAAAGAAGTACCCGAGAAACCTTCTTATCTCGGTTGTTGTTTCAGTGTTTCTCTTTGTGGCTGTGATAGTGGGGACATTCCTGTACTTTTTCTTTGAGCCTGTGCCCCTGGTAAACGACGATTTTATTACCTATGTTGAGTATCTGCCACTACTGCCTCCCCAGGATGACGATCTTAATAAACTGGCCGGTTCCCTGCCAAAACAACCTGAAGAACAACAAGTCCCGATTATTGCCGACTCGCTGACAGAGCAAAACCTGAAACCGGCCGAAGAAAAACCTCCGGTTGAAGAAGAAGCGCCTGCGGCCGATACGATCGGTAAAGGGCATGGCAATGCCATTGACGGCAAAGGAGAGGGTGAAGTAAACGGAATGGTAGCGGTGATTGATGCCTATCCAAGGTATCCGGGAGGGGACGATGCCAGGCTCTGGTTTCTTCGAAAAAATGTCAGGTATCCAGAAGCAGCATTAAAGGCCTCAATCCAGGGTGTTGTTGTGGTTGTTTTTATAATCGAGCTGGACGGCTCCCTTTCTAATATTGAAGTGACAAAAAGCATAGGAGGCGGCTGCGATGAAGAAGCGATAAGGGTTGTTAAGCTTATGCCAAGATGGGAGCCGGCAAGGCGAAACGGCAAACCTGTCAGGGTGGTAGTCAAATTCCCGATCGTCTTTAACAGGGCGTCGGGCAGGTAAAATAAACGAGGCCGCCCTTTTGGGCGGCCTCGTTTGTTTAAACCATAAAAGTTCCTTATTACTTCTTTTCAGGAGCTTTCTTTTCTGCTGGTTTTTCTGCAGGCTTTGCAGCTGGTTTTTCTGCAGGTTTTGCAGCAGGTTTTGTAGCAGATTTTTCTGCAGGTTTTGCAGCAGGTTTAGCAGCGTCTTTCTTTTCAGCTGTGGGCTCTTTCTTTGGAGCTTCTTTCTTCTCAGCTGGTTTCTGATCCTTAGCCTGAGGAGTCTGTGCAAAAGTTAAACCGGCAAACAGCAAAATAGCTGATACTAAGACAACGACTTTTTTCATGACGACGTGTTTTTTTATTGTTAGAGAATAATTTTTTTAAGCGGCACAAAGTTAGATTAAGGATTGAACGCAGACCGAAAAAGACAGATTAAGATTTTATAAAGAAATTAGGGAATTGTAAAGCAAATGAACTTATCTTTTTCCCGACAGGATCTCTTTCATTAATTCAAGGATGCTTGCCTGGTCAAAAGGTTTTGCAAGGTAATGTGTACAACCCTGGGCGATCAGCATATCCTTGTCGCCGCTCATGGTATAGCCTGTAACGGCAATCACGGGAATATCCTTGTATCCTTCAACTTTCCTGATCTCCCTGGTGGTTTCTATGCCGTTCATGCCATATCCCAGGTTGATATCCATCAGAATGGCATGATATTTTTTTGCCTTCACCATTTGGATAGCTGCTGCGCCATCCGGGGCGTATTCAAGACGGCATACTTTCCTGAGAAAAAATTCGGTAAGCTCTTTATTCACCAGGTTGTCCTCAACAAGAAGGACCCATGGCAACTCAGCCTTATCAGCTGTTTTTAATTCACTGACTACCGTTTGAGCGGGTGCAACTCCTTCGGGAGAGGCCATAGCTTGAAGGGAAGGAATCCAGATGTGAAATGTGGAACCTTTGCCGGGTTCACTATCAAGTGTGATCTTGCCATCTAAAAGGTCGATAGTCTTCTTGCAGATGGTAAGACCGATTCCTGACCCCTGGTACTTCCTTCCAAACCCTTCGCTTACCTGCCTGAATTCCTGGAAGATGAGCTCATGATAATCGTTGTCAATCCCTATACCCGTATCGCTGATTGAGATTTTCACATAACCCTCTGCGCCCGGAGTATCAGTTGTAACCTCGATGGTAACACCTCCTTTTTCAGTGAATTTGATCGCATTATCAATGATCTGGCGGCAAAGCTGCTTGAGAAGCTGCTCATCGGTATTTACTTTGATAAATGGATCAGCATTTAAAGTGATGGTAAGATTTTTTTCGTTTGCAAGAGGAGCCAGCGATTTTATAACCGAATTAAGGCTTTCCTTTATAAGCAGCGGCCTTATTGTAAGAGTAACTTTGCCGGCGACAAGCTGTGATAAGGTGATCAGTGAGTTGAGGGTCCCCATCAGTCTCCTGCCCGATGAATGGATGTTCTCGGCCATCATCTCATGATCGGTATCCTTCATCTCGGTTTTGAGTATCTCGGCAAATCCCAGTATCCCGTTTAAGGGGGTTCTGAGTTCATGGCTTACATTTGCAAGTATGGACGATTTGAGGCGGTCCGATTCTTCGGCTTTGTCTTTGGCGACAATCAACTGGTTCTCGAAAGATTTTCTGAGCGTGATATCCTTGTCGGCACCCCGGTAACCTGTATATTTCCCGTTAGAGTCAAATAATGGAATACCTGAGGATTCAAGATAAACGATATGACCGTCACGATGAATTACCCGGTTTGTGAGAAAATTGAGGGGTTTATAATCGTGCACAAACTTCCTGAGCTCTTCTTTTACAGCTTCCACATCATCGGGCAGCATAAATGCGAACGGCGATTTACCCAGCAGGTCTTCCGGACGGTATCCAAGGATATCATAAACCTTTGAGCTTACATAAGTATACCTCCACTGAGGATCGATTTCCCAGATGTAATCATTGGTGAGATCAACAATAGCGCTCAACCTTTCCTCACTCTCCTTAACACGGGCTTCAGCCAGCTTGTTCCTGGTCATGTCACGGAATATACCAAAGGTACCGGAGAATTGTCCGTTCGAATCATACTGGGGGGTTGCCGTGACAATGATCCATCGCCTTTGCCCGTCAAGCCTCAGAACCTCAACTTCGTAAATATTCTTCTGGCCAAGAATGCGGTTCTGGGTTTGCTTTAATATCTCAGTATGTGAAGATGGATGAATAAAGTTCAGAAGTTTTTGACCGATAAGCTGAGCAAGCGGAAGTCCGAAAATCTCGGAGGCAGCCGGATTTACATAGGTAAATCGTTCGTTGAGATCAACCACCCCGATTCCTTCACCTATGTTCTCAACAAGCTCTTTGTAACGTTCTTCACTTTCCTTAAGCGCTTTTTCCTTATACCGGATATCGGAGATGTCCTTTGCTATCAGCAGAAAATATTTTTCTCCCTGTATTTCCACCACCTGGCCATTAAGCTGAACAGGGATCTCCCGCTTGTCTTTGCGCTTCCAGTGTGACTCGGAATGGGATATGTTACTTTTCCCACTGCCATTTACAAATGTCTTTGATATGTTTTCCCATTCTGCCACGGGCAGGATATCCATAACTTTCAGGCGGGTGATCTCATCTTTTGTGTATCCCAGCATTTCCAGGGTTGCCTGGTTCGTATCGACAATTTCAGATGTTTCGGGTCTGATCATCAAAATCGTTTCCGAAGCAAGCTCAAACAGGACATGATATCGTAATTCCTTATGCTTTAACAGCCTGTCGAATTTCTCAAGCCGGGTTTCAATGGCTTTTAACAGTTCCTGGGGATCAGCAGGCTTGGTAATGTAATCGTCGGCCCCCATCTGCATCCCTATGCGAATGTCCTGCTTGTCGGTGAGGGAAGAAAGAAAGATAAACGGGATATCAGCGGTGGTAATATCTTTTTTAAGTATCCTGTAGACCTCATGCCCTGAAATCCCAGGCATAAGAATATCAGACAGGATGAGATCGGGTAATTGTGTTTTTGCAAGAGTTATGCCTTCTGCCCCGCTCATCGCCTTTAACACCTCGAAACCTGATGTTTCAAGGAAGTCGGCAGTGGTCTCAAGAATTAACCTGTCATCTTCGATAAGGAGGACCTTCTTCATGGGACAAATATACTCATGCCGATTTGAAAAACCAAACTTTTCCTTAACTTAATCAAGGCTGTTATTCCTTGTTTTTTGAGTCGATAATGATTGTCACCGGTCCGCTGTTCACCAGAG
>JAPLDN010000398.1 GCA_026391755.1 Bacteroidota bacterium | reverse complement strand
ATTACAAAAGAGCTGGAGCAGAATACAAAGACCGATACGATCTTTATTCTGACTTCCATAGTTCTTAACCTGATCACCCTCGCCGTGAATTCAGGGATGATAGAAAAATCACGAACAGAACAATCAGCTCTTATGGTCATGTTCATATTTGTTGTCCTGATCATTGTTGTGAACCTTGTCGTGATCATCGGGCTTTTAAAAGGCAGGCAGACCAGGGTAAAACTTACCAACGGTCTTATTCAGATGTACCGTGACCAGAATGTTTCCAAGTATTACGATGAAACCCTGCTGGGCAACTACAATGTAAGGTATAACCTTTTCCTGATGGTCGTTGTCTGCACAGGCCTTATTGCATCTGTTGTCCCATTCATTATGAGGTGAAAATCATGAAAATTTCAAGTATGAAAAAGCATTTTCTTTCATTGCTGGATCCGGCACACCGGTGGATTACGCTCTCATTTTTTCTTGCAGCTGTGATCCTGGTCATCGCTTCACAAGTTATTGGCACTACTGATAATCTCCCCGGGCTTGCAGCGCTGCTGGGCGGAATGGTCGTTTTTTGTTTCGCTTTGACCAATCCCTGGAGAAATCCAACAACTTATGCAATTATGGCAGGAGTATGCCTTGGTCTGATCGCTCTTACTTTTCTGGCAATCTATATTCTTTCGTCCTTGCATAAAACCCAATATCTCTCTGAAGGCATGGTAATGGGTTTTATCGGCCTTATTTGCCTGCCGGGGATAGTTGCGGGAATCTTAGGAGCTATTATTTGGGCGATCAGGAAGAGGTAATTTGAAGTTTCCTTTTAAACTGCTTAATGCAGGGTCGGGTTTATCCGGGGCCCGACCTCTGCTGTAAGGACTTAAATTACTCTGCTTCTTTTATAATGTTGAATGCCATCAGTGCTTTGCCGTGCCGTATATAAAGAATCCCTTTGTTTATTACCGGGTGCGAAAAATGTTCCTTCGTCCCTTTTGGAACTCTGAAAAAACTTACGATTTCCATTTTCCCTTTACCGGGTTTGATCAGGTTAATTACTCCCTTTTGGTTATAATAGTACAGGTATTTCCCGTCGGAAATGATATTTCCGGTTCCGCATTTCAGGGAATCCATTATGTTTCCTGTTTTGGAATCCAAACATAGTAAAGACTTACGGCTGTCGGAACAGGTATAGATCAGTTGATCTTCCACAATGAACCCTCCCATATAATTGTCAACCTGGGGATTTCTCCAAACCTGCCTTACCGATTTCCCTTTATCCTCCAGTGCAAGCTTCACGGCCCCGTTCCCGTCACCGGCGATATAATAAATTGCACCGTCTTCATACCATACCGTATTACTATGTGTGTCGCCGTTTCCGAGTTTCCTTTCGGCAACAGCTGTGTTGACCTGTTCGTGTACCCATAGCAGCTCTCCGGTTTTAGCATCAATCCCAAGCAGGGAATATGCCGAAAATACAAGGAGGATTGATCGGTCGGCATATTTTACTATAAGCGGTGAGTTATAGGCCGGCCTTTCGCCCCGTCCTTTGCATACCCATATGATCTTACCGCTGAGCCTGTCCAGGGCAACCACATTCGTGTCTTTCCCGCCGGGCATGAAGAAAACCATATCGCCTTCAATCAAAGGAGATTCGGAATGCCCGTGCATAGGCAGGACTCCGTGGAGATAACTGCGTTTGATGAGCCACCTCAATGTTCCCGTTTTTATTTCTATACAGGCCAGGTTCCCCATCCCGGAACTTACATAGATCAACCCATCATAAATAGTGGGTGTCATCCTCGCACCCGGGAAACTCCTGGTCCATTCTTTATCAAATGCTGTCTTCCAGAGGACCTTTCCATTCAAATCAAGTGCAAAAAGCCAGGCTGTGGAATCGATTTCCCCGGCAATGAAGATCTGGTTTTCATGAAAAACCGGAGAACCGAAACCGTTCCCTATATCCTCGTTGGCCCAGGCCATCACGGGTCCTTCAGGGGGCCAGAAATTTTGTATGTAATTCTCATGGTAAACCCCCCTGCGTTCGGCTCCCCTCCATTGTGAAACCGATTGAGCTGACCCTGAGTTACAAATCAGGAGAAGCAGTGCCAGGTATAAAAAATGCTTGTAAGTAAAGGTCCGTTTCATGTTCTTTAAATTTATTGGCTAAGATAAATATATAATTGCAAACCTTTCGCCAGCCTGAATCCAATCCTGAAAAAACCAT
>JAPLDN010000239.1 GCA_026391755.1 Bacteroidota bacterium | reverse complement strand
GGAAAAAGATAAATTTTTCTCCATCATTGCCCACGATTTGCGCAGTCCTTTCCAAGGTTTTTTAGGGTTGACAGAAATAATGAATGAAGAACTGCCTTCAATGTCACTGGATCAGATTCAAGAGATGAATATGATGATGAAGGAATCCGCATCCAACCTATATCGGTTACTCGAAAATCTTTTAGAATGGGCACAAATGCAACGTGGAACGATTACATTTAAGCCTGTGTCATTGTTCTTGAAACCCAAGACTTCAGAAAATCTGGCAACCGTTCGTGATATAGCTGTTAAGAAAGGTATTGAGGTCATATGTAATATCCCTGAAGAGTTTATGGTTTATGCCGATGAATTTATGCTTGGTGGCATCCTTCGTAACATAGCATCTAATGCTTTGAAGTTCACCCCCAAAGGCGGAAAGGTTACCATTTCGACAAAGGCAATTCTCGGCAATTTTATTGAGATTTCCATCAGGGATACAGGTATCGGTATGAACAAAATAATGATGGAAAACCTTTTCCGCCTTGATGTAAAATCTAACCGATTGGGTACCGAAGGTGAACCTAGCTCAGGTTTGGGACTGATCCTTTGCAAGGAGTTCGTCGAAAAGCAGGGCGGAAAGATTTGGGTGGAGAGTGAAGAAGGGAAGGGAACCACGTTTTATTTCACGCTACCGAGCAGGATGGATACAACACCCATGCAGGAAAATAATAAACTGAAGTACCCTGACTGACACATTCAGATTCTGCAAATCAAGCCCCCTTATCGATTTTCTCTTTTTACGACGTTGAATTATTTGATATGTCTCATTTCACATATTGGTTTTTTTCTGTAGCCATAAGAAAACATTTGATATTATATACCTATCTTAGCCTATTGCCATTATATGAATTGAGTCAGTTTTGTTAAAAAAAGAAAATAAATGGGATTGATTAACCCATAAATCGAAAAAATGCAATCACCGTCACATAAATTCACTTTATTTTTTACTCGTTAAATTAAATGGCCATGAAAATTTTAAAGGAATTTAAGGAATTTGCCGTTAGAGGCAATATGATCGATCTTGCTGTAGGCATCATTATTGGCGCAGCTTTCGGAAAAATTATTGCATCTCTTGTCAGTGATATAATCATGCCACCGATCGGACTGCTACTGGGTGGTATGAATTTTACAGATATCCATTATACGATGAAAGAAGCGGTGACAGATCCGGTTACCGGGAAGGTCCTAAAGGAAGCTGTCAATCTTAAAATAGGGAACTTTATCCAGACCCTGGTTGACTTCACCATTATTGCTTTTTCTATTTTCATGATAGTAAAGATGGTGTCAAAGATGAGCAAGAAAAAGGGCGAAGAACCTATTGCGCCTCCCGCTCCAACGAAGGATCAGGAATTACTTTCGGAAATCAGGGACCTGTTGAAGAAATAACACTTGATCTGATTTGAAACATAGTCGTTTTGTGCGTTATCATTGAGTATAAAGTATACCGTTCTTCCTTCACCACTGACAGCAAATGAATTGATCTATAAGTAGAAATTTTTTATATACACATTTTTATTAAAAAGATAAACCCATGAAAAGAGCAATACTTTTGTTATTTTCAGCTATGATCCTCGGGATGGTTTCAGCCCAAGACATAAAAACCGTTTCAACAGGCCTTGACAAATCCAAAACGGAAGCCCCACCGGATACTGCCAAACATCATTGGAAATTCGGCGGGTTCGGATCTCTTACAATAAACCAGGCAGCTTATTCCAATTGGGCTGCCGGGGGGACAAATTCTATCGGAGCTAATGGAATGCTTAATCTTAAGCTTCGTTACTCTAAAAATAAGCATTCATGGGCTAATCTATTGGATGCCGGATACGGGTTCCAGCTTATTGGCGTCACCGGACATTCCAATTACAATAAAACCGATGACAAATTGGAATTTACAACTGCGTACAGTTATGAACTGCACAAGAACAAGAAATGGTATTTAACAGTTCTATTAAACTTCCGCACGCAGTTTACAAATGGATACAACTATCCAAACGACAGTGTACCGATCTCAAAATTCATGGCACCAGGTTATCTTTTGGCTGGTATCGGTATCACCTACCGTCCTGCAGATTTCTTCACCCTCTATATTTCTCCCTCATCGGGCCGTATCACCTTTGTTCTTGACGATACACTTTCAAAAAAGGGTGCATGTGGGGTTGATCCGGGGAAAAAATACCGGGCAGAATTCGGCCCTTATTTGAGAGCCGACCTGAACAAGGACCTTGCAAAAAGTATAAATCTTTCGTCGTCCCTGGAATTGTTCACCGACTATTTCCACAATTTCGGGTGCATTGATGTCAATTGGAACGTGTTACTCACCCTCAAGGTTAATAAATGGCTTGCAACCATAATCAACTGCCAAATAATCTATGATGACGACACCAAGATTCAGACCAATCCTCCCGAACCTGCTTCAGGTCCACGGACTCAGTTCAAGGAAACCATAGGTGTCGGGATATCCTATAAATTTCATTAATGTAGGGGTATAAACCTGTAAATAAGTTACCCAAAAAGTATTTCAACTTTGTCTGACGACAACTTTGTAACTTTTAAATCTTCTTTAAAATATTTTCCAACCCCGTGGATTATATCAGCAAACAAACATAGTTTGCGGTATAAAAGTATATGAATGCGAAAATAGTTATATAAAGTTTATACAGCAGATGAAACTATGTTCAAATCTCAGAATTTAATTGCTCCCATTATTTGCGGGCAGAGTGAATGTAAACGTACTTCCTTTATTTTCTTCGCTCGTCACTTGCATGGTTCCTCCATGTTTTTCAATAAAATCCCTGCAAATGATCAGGCCTAAGCCCGTGCTCGGTTCATTGGCTGTGCCCTATCGGTTTGTGTTTCCAACAACCAGGAACCGATTATCAATCATACCCAGGTTCATACAGATGCCTGTATCCGTAACGGAGATCTTTATAAAAGAGTCGGGCATGGACCCGGCACTGAATAAGACTTTTCCCTGTTCATTAGTGAACTTTATGGCATTGGAGGCTAAATTCCTGATGATAACTTCAAACATGTTCTTGTCAGCGCATACTTCCAGGTCGGCAGGTATATCATAACTTATTGAAATATTTTTCTTTTTTGCCGACTCCATAAGCAGATCCATTGTCTCGGTTATTCTGTATCTTACAGGAAAATATTCAGGATTGCACTGTATCAACCCTCGTTGCAGCTTTGACCATTCTAAAAGATTTTCCAGGAGAGTATAAAGGTTTGTAGTGGATCTTCTGAGGCTCACAGCGATTTTTTGAATTTCTTCAGGAGTAAGTGAAGGAAGATCTTCGACCAGCATTTGTGTAAAGCCAAGTAAAGAATTGAACGGACTGCGCAGATCGTGGGCGATGATGGAGAAAAATTTGTCTTTTTCGGCATTAAGCCGCTGGAACTCATTATTTTTAAGTACTATTTCATCTTCTGCCAGTTTGCGTTCGGTCACATCCCGTAAAGACCCTTCGTGATACAGGATCTCACCTTTGTCATTAAGCACATGCCTTCCATGATCCTCTACCCAAATCGTCGAACCGTCTTTTTTCTTCAGGCGAAATATCGCCATTTCCTCGAGTTTCTCAACCAAATCTGAACTTTCTCGCTCTTCTTCAGAAAAATAAAGCTGAGATTTGATATCAATGGACAGAAGCTCTTCTTTGCTGTTATATCCAAGTATTTTCACCATCGCAGGATTAACATCCAGGAATTTTCCTTCATGACTGCTTCTGTAAACACCATCCGTCATGGTCTCTATCAGGGTCCTGTATTTTTCTTCATCAACACGCACTTCCTCCTCTGCTTTTTCACGCTGTCTGATCTGACGGAGGATCATAACGAATGAGAATATGAAAGTTCCAATAACAATTACAATAAGCCCTGTAATACCCAGAAGTAAATTCTTTGAATGCCGTTCAATTGTGCGGACATCATTGGTAGTCCTTTTATCGAACATGATATAGAATTCATTGATGGGTTTCATGATGCTGGCTTTGGTTTTGTGAAAGGCATCATCATTTAATAACCTGATTGCAAATTCCCGGTCCGGTTTTTTCTTCACGGTGAAATTACCTTTTCCATCATCAAACAACCCCTTGATTGCATTCATGGCCGTTCTTTCAACTATGACCAGTTCATCGGAATTTTCCAGAGCTTCCTGCAACTTGTTAAATTCGACAGGTGTGAAACCTTCCCTTATCATTAAGTCATGCAGTGAAACAGCGGTATCATTTTCGCGGGGCTCCTGTCCGGGTACGGTTACCAGATCCCAGTAGATCTGTTGATAATTCAACGGGCGCGGGCGTTTACCATCGCGTATATCAAGCACAGCAAGGTATTGACGTTCATACTCGGTATTGCCGGTAGCGACATAGGTTCTTGCCATACGGGTGAGATCATCGGAACTCTGACGAAGTTCATCTGCAAGCAACCAGGAATGAAAATGAATATCACGGCTTTTCTGAAGATCCACCTCATATTGGAATAAGCGAAGGATCATCAGTCCCAGGCCGAGAACTAAAACAGACTGAATCCCGAATAAAATGATGAATAATTTCTTTAATGACATAATTTGATTTTAATTACGTTTAACCCTTCGGGTGAGATACTGATTGTTTACCCCAGGTTCAAATGAATTTTGAAATCATGTTCAATAACAACTCCTTGTCTATAGGTTTTGAAACATAGCCTTCACAACCTGCCTGCGTGCTTTTCTGCTCGTCGGAAACCATGGCATACGCAGTTTGGACGATAACAGGCAATCCCGGACACAGGGATTTAATCTCCCTTGCCAGGTCCCAGCCGTTGGCATCAGGGAGCCTGATATCAAGCAGAACGGTACTGAATGTATCCAAACGGTCATAGAGTTTTCTTAAATCATCACCGTCATAAACGCAAACAAGTTCGGCTTCAGTATGTTTCAGGATTATTTTGAGGAAATCCATATTCGAGTAATCATCTTCGACCAGAAGCAGTTTCTTCCCTTTCCATTGAAATGCAGATCCCGGTCGCTTTGCTTTCACGGCAGGCATGGGGTGTATTTGAATCATTTCAGGGTTGACAGAAGGCAAAAATGGGATAGTGAAAAAGAAAGTACTACCCTTGCCCGGGCTTGACTCAACCCAGATGCGGCCACCAAGCATTTCAAGTGAACCTTTGCAGATTGACAAGCCCAGCCCGCTGCCTCCGTATACAGGTGAATTTTCAATATCTGCCTGACGAAAGTGTTCAAAGATCACTGCCTGATTTTCATCATTTATCCCGATCCCTGTATCAGACACAAAACAGGTGATCGTTCCGTTTTCGGGGTGATTAAAGCCAAACCTGATTGAACCGGTGTGAGTAAATTTGATGGCATTATCTATCAGGTTGTTAAAGACCTGTTTCAGTATATATTGATCGCTTATAAATGTGATCCCGTCTGTTTCATCCGGAACCTCACAAATAAATAAGAGATGCGGTTTACCAACGCGATCCAGTTTCAGGGTAATTATTTCTTCAATCTCCTGCAGTATCAGGTTCAGATTCACTTCACCCAGAACAATTGTTTTATTCCCTGATTCAATCCTTGAAATCTCCAGAATGTCGTTGATGATATGTAAAAGATCATCCGACCTGGATTGTATGATAGCTGAAAACCGTTGCCGGTCCTCCTCCGTGAGCCCCGGATCGGTAAGCAATTGTGCAAAACCGACGATAGCATTCATCGGGGTACGGATTTCGTGGCTCATATTTGCCAGGAAAGTCGATTTCAGGCGGTCGCTCTCTTCAGCTTTTTCTTTTGCTCTGCGAAATTCCGCCTCGGCTTTCTTACGCTCTGAGATATCGGCAATAATATGAACAGCTCCGATGATCTTTCCTGTATCGCCAATAATAGGGTCAACCATAATTTCGCAGAAAATCTCGTTCAGTTCCAATTCCATCGACTCCCTTTGCCTGCTCTTTTGCATACGCGTATACGGACATCCCTCGACAGGACAATTTGTGCCATGAACGAAACGGAAACAGTTTTTACCTTTGTGATCATCCTGTGAGCTCCGTGTAAAGTCCTGGAATGCCTTATTACTTTGAATAACCTGCTGGTTTGCATCAAGAAGTGCAATCCCGTCAACAATGGAATCAAAAGTTTTATTCCAGTTTAAAGTCACCTGTTTTATCTCCTCCTCTGATTGTTTATGTTCGGAAATAACTGAAGCAAGGAAAAGGAATAATGCAGCTGTGGCCGAAATGTATAATTGAATCGCAAGTACTGAAGTGAGGGGAGAATCAAATCCAACAACAACAAGTTTCGGCCCAAGTACTAAATACAAAACATTGACTGTAAGGATTACCGATAACAAAGTAACGCCACGAACCCTGAAACGCACTGACGCCCAGCTGAGAATAAAGGGTGTGATCAATAAATTTCCGACCGCATCGGATGACCACCACCATTTCCATGAATCCCAGTATGATTCGCCAAGAAACAGATACGGAGCCAATGCTGCCAGGCTGGTGGAAATTGCATTACTCAGGATTACGGCAAGCCCAATAAAACCAATGACCTGCCTGACTTTTGTAAAATTAATCGGCTCTCCGGTAAAGCGGATCAGTAACCAGGTACTCAATGATGCATCAAATGTGAGGGAAAAGGCATACACGATGCTCACATTCCAGCCCGATCCGGCCAGTCTTTCTATGATAAAGTCGGTAATGAAAAGAACAAGAATGACATAAGGCCGCAAGGATTTCCGCGATAACAATATAGCGGAAAGGAAGACGCCGGCAGCCGGCCATACCGCCGCAATGCCTGAGGGTTCAAACAACAGTTTAAGACTTAGCCTACCTACAATGAAATAAACGGATGCGACAATCAGTATCCACAATATGCTTGATAAAACATGATTGCGGATCAGATCTTCCCTAAAGTCTCTTAATTTCCCAGCCATGACACATTTTAGCTTTGGTGATCCACAGAACCTTATTCAGACTATTTTAGGATATTTATGCTATAAAGTTAATAATATCTGATCTTGAAAGACAGCCCAGGGTCTCTTCTGAACAAGTTTAATTATTCATATTCCTATACCGCACCGCGTTGTCGAGGGCATCGAGGATCTCACGGACGAATCCAGGGGGAGGGTACAGGGGAAGATCCGGGGAGTCATCGTTACCATGCACAACCAGTGATGCCAGTATCCTTTCGCAGCAATTCCGGAGGTGTTCTTCTTCGAACTTATCAAATTTTTCGAAGGTTTTTCCAAACCTGTCATTGAAATCAACCATGGCTGATATCAGTGCAGAATAAAGACTTTCCTTTTTATGAAATTTTGTCCTTACATGGCTGTAAGCGGCTGTAAACAGTGATGAAGCTTCTTCCCGGATCTTTTCAGAAACAGGGATCTCGGCCATATCGACCAGTATCTGGTCTGCATTTTCACGCTCCCATGATGCATGTTCACGGGCCACCCCGGCATCGTGAAGGGATCGTTTTGAATCGACCAGGTAACAGCTGTAGATGTAAATGATCTTGGGCAGCAGGTACATCCCTTTCTTTCCCGCAGCAAATAATACTGAAAAAAATGCCTTCCGGTGTGCTTTCCCTGCGTCAAACATGAAGAAGGTGAATACCCTCCACAGCGTTTTACGCTGCATCCTCAGTGCAGTAAGACCTCCTGTTTTTATCTCTGGTTTATATTTTATCTCCCTGATAAACGACAATGCCCTTTGCCTGAATTTTTCCAGGTCGTAGATATCCTCCCAGTAATCGGCCAGCCCTTCGAAAAGCTCCACGCGGGTCATCAGTTTTGGTATGATATTGGTAACAATGTCAAGTTTATCCTTGATCTCTTCGTTCTCTGTTAAGATGATCCTCCCGCTTCGTTTCAGGTCATACCACATCCTGGTTCCATAGGGGGCAGCCAGCGGATGGCAGAGATGGTGCACGATGTTAGCTTCGGCTATGAAATCCGCAGTCTTCTTAAATACGGTGGTATCATCCGAGTCGGCGCCGATAATCATATGCGCCAGCACCACAATTCCATAGGACTGGATCTTCATGACAGCTTCGCTCACCGAGATTCGTAAGTTCTGCTGTTTGTTCATATCCCTAAGCGAGGCTTCGTTCACCGATTCAATTCCGATCATGACAGCCTGGAAGTTGCAATCGGCCAGAAGGGTGAGGAGTTCTTCGTCAGCAGCTATGGTGATATCGATCTGGGTAAGAAACCCGATAGGGATCGTAAATGAATTATTCAGAATGATGAGTTCCCGAAGAAGGGCCTTGGCGTATTTTTTATCCCCGGCGAAGTTGTCATCTGCAATAAAGATCATACTTGTATTTAGGGCGCTTAGTTTTCTCACTTCTTCAAGCACCTGGAGAATAGTCTTACTCCTTGGTTTTCGTCCATAAGTATAGATCACATCGCAGAAACTGCAATCGAAAGGACAGCCCCGGGTCGTTTGCACAAGCG
>JAPLDN010000238.1 GCA_026391755.1 Bacteroidota bacterium | reverse complement strand
CCGATACCCTGGCAAAAGAAGCAGGATCAGCAAGGTCGGCAAACATTGTCATACTGGGAGCAGCTTCGCCATTCCTAGGCCTGGCGTATGAAAAATTCGAGGATGCCATCCGCTATATTTTCAGAACCAAAGGAGACGATGTCATTGGAAAGAACCTTGAAGCTCTGAAACTGGGAAGGGAATTTGCAGATAAAAATATCTGAAAAAAAGTCTATCTTTACATGTTTTATTATTCAAATATATAACTATGAGGATCCTTCAAAGGAAATTTTCTCATTATACCGATCCGCAAAAAGTGGAAAGGATGGGAATTTACCCATTCTTCAGGATGATTGAGTCTGATCAGGACACAGTCGTAACTATTGGCGGAAAAAAAGTGCTGATGTTCGGTTCAAACAGCTATATGGGGCTTACCAACCATCCCGCGATCAAGGAAGCTGCTATCAAAGCAACTGAGAAATACGGAACAGGATGTGCAGGGTCAAGGTTCTTAAACGGGACCCTCGATATACATGTCGAACTTGAGACGAAGCTGGCAGAATTTGTAAAAAAGGATGCTGCCCTTTGTTTCAGTACAGGCTTCCAGGTTAACCTCGGCGTCATTCCAACGGTTACAGGACGAAACGATTACCTTCTCATAGATGAACTGGACCATGCTTCCATTATCGAAGCGACCAGGCTGTCGTTTGCCAAGGTTTTAAAATTCAGGCATAACGATATGCAGTCGCTTGAAAGGGTGTTAAAGAGATGCGAACCAAACAGGGTAAAACTGATCGTTGTGGATGGCATTTTCAGCATGGATGGCGATATAGCGAAGCTTCCCGAGATTGTTAAACTTGCCGATAAATACGGAGCCTCGGTAATGGTCGATGACGCCCATTCCATTGGTGTTATCGGGGAGAACGGATCAGGTACCGCTTCCCATTTCGGACTTACCAGGAAGGTTGACCTGATCATGGGAACCTTTTCCAAATCCCTGGCTGCTCTCGGTGGTTTTATCGCAAGCGATTTTGAAACGATCAATTACATCAAACATCATTCCCGCACCCTGATTTTCAGTGCCAGTATGACACCCGCTTCCGCAGCAGCTGTGCTTGCTGCTCTTGAAATCCTGAAGACTGAGCCGGAACGTGTAAAAAATCTCTGGAAGCTGACCTGGTATGCACTGGAAAATTTCAAACGTCTTGGATTTGACACCGGTCTCTCTCAAACTCCTATCATCCCCCTGTATATCCGTGATAATATTAAAACCCTTACCCTGACAAAAATGCTGCTGGATGAGGGCGTATTTATCAACCCTGTAGTTTCCCCGGCAGTCAGCAAAGACGACACTCTGATTCGTTTTTCCCTTATGGCGACCCATACCAAAGAACAGATTGACACGGCCCTTGAGAAATTCGAAAGGGTTGGAAAGAAGCTACGCATCATCAAGTGATGCAACAAAACAGGAACCATGACGATTATAATTAAACCTGTAAAGTCAGGGGGGGACTTAAGCCGTTTTATCAAATTTCCTTACAAACTGTATAAGGGCAATAAATACTGGTGCCCTCCGATGCGCATGGATGAAAGGAATACCCTCAGCCCAAAAAAAAATCCCGCATTCGATTTTTGCGAGGCACAGTATTTCCTCGCATACAAAGGGCCGGAACTTGTCGGGAGGATTGCTGCCATCATCAACAATGCATCCAATGCACGATGGAATGAAAAGCTGGTGAGGTTTGGCTGGATAGACTTTATCGATGATACGGAGGTGTCGAAAGCCCTGGTAGATGCGGTCATCGGATGGGGAAAAGCAAAGGGAATGCATGGTATTCATGGCCCCCTGGGGTTTTCTGATATGGATAACGAAGGCATGCTGATTAAAGGGTTCGAAGAGCTGGCAACACTTGCATCGATCTACAATTATCCTTACTACGTTGATCATATGTATAAGCTCGGGTTCGAAAGGGCTGCCGATTGGGTGCAGAACGAGGTGAAGATGTTACCTATTCCTGATAAAATCAAGAGAACCGCTGAACTGGTTGCAAAAAAATACAACCTGAGGATACTGCAGGCCAAAAAGGCGAAGGACTTCCTGCCTTATGCGGGTAAAATGTGGAATACCCTGAATGAAGCATTCGATAACCTTTACGGGTATACCAGGCTTACAAAAAAACAAACTGATCTTTATACCAAACAGTATTTCCCTTTTATCAACCCCGATTATGTTTGCATGGTCCTCGACGATAAGGACGATGTAGTGGGTTTCGGAGTATGTTTACCTTCCCTGACCCGTGCAATGCAGAAATCCAACGGAAGATTGTTTCCCTTCGGCTGGTACTATCTCCTCAGGGCGCTTAAATCGAATGAAATAATCGATATGTACCTTAACGGGGTAAAACCCGAATACCTGAATAAAGGCGCTGTTTCGATCTATTATAACGAGATCCACAAAGGGTTTCTCAAGAACAATGTCAAGTATGTTGTGACAAATCCCCAGCTTGAAGACAATAAAGGTGCAGTCCTGATGTGGAAGAATTTTGAAACTGTTCGACAGCATATAACCCGGCGCTGCTGGGTTAAGCATTTTGACTGATTTCATGGCTAATATCCTGATCACCGGTTCCAGCGGATTTATCGGAAGTTTCCTGGTAGAGGAAGCCTTAAGGAAAAATTTTAATGTATATGCCGGGGTCAGGAAATCAAGTTCCCGCGTTTATCTTCAGGACCCCAGGATCAGGTTTGCGGAGATCGATTTTACTGATAAGAACCAGATTAAACAATACCTTCTTGACCAGCAAAAGGCAGGTGTAAAGTTCGATTACATCATCCACAATGCAGGGCTCACAAAGGCGCGGAAAAAGGAAGACTTTTACGCTGTCAACTGCACTTTCACCAGGAATTTTATTGAAGCCCTCATCGAAGCAGGTTGCGTTCCCCTCAAGTTTGTGTATATAAGCAGCCTGGCTGCATACGGTCCGGGGGACCCTGTTAGTATGAAGCCGGTGATGCTTGACGACAAACCGAAGCCTGTCGACGAATACGGGAGAAGCAAGCTGGAAGCGGAGAAATTTCTTACATCACTCACCGATTTTCCCTGGCTGATTATAAGGCCTTCGGGAGTATACGGCCCCAGGGAGAAAGATTATTTTGTCTATTTCCAGACCATCAGCCGGGGCATGGAACCTTATATCGGTTACAAGCCGCAGATCCTGACCTTTATCTATGTGCGGGACCTGGTAAGGCTCATCCTTGATGCCGCGGTATCGGGCATCGTGAGGAAAGCATACTTTATAACCGACGGGAAGCAATATGATTCGAGGGAGTTTGCTGAAATAACAAAAAAACATCTGCATAAGAAAACCTTGAAGATCACACTTCCATTAGGGCTGGTTGGGGGAGTTGCAATGACTTTGGAAAAGATTTTCGGTATCGGGGGCAAAATGCCTACCCTGAACACCGATAAGTTCAATATAATGAAGAGCACAAACTGGACCTGCCAGGTGGATGAACTTCAGAGGGATTTCAGCTTCAGGGCAGATTATGACCTCGACAAAGGAGTGAAAGAGGCCCTTGAGTGGTATAAAAAAGAAGGCTGGTTATAATTAATCATTCACACTGATGGTCGAGATCAGAAAAGTTACCACATCCGCAGACTTAAAAAAATTCATCACATTCCCGCATCATTTATACAAAGGAAACCGGTACTGGTGTCCTCCTATTATAATGGATGAAAAAGTTACCTTGTCTTCAAAGAAGAACCATGCTTTTGAATATTGCAAGGCCGAATACTGGCTGGCTTATAAGGATGGGAAACTGGCGGGCAGGGTGGCAGGCATTATAAATCCGCAGGCAAATAAACGCTGGGGTGAGGACCTGGTGAGATTTGGATGGATTGATTTCATCGATGATCAGGAGGTCTCCCAAAAGCTCATCGACACTGTCATGGAATGGGGCAGGGCCAGGGGAATGAAAGGCATTCACGGCCCGCTGGGATTTACCGACATGGATAATGAAGGGATGATGATTGAAGGCTTTGACCAGCACTGCACCCTCTCATCCATTTACAATTACCCTTACTATGTTGATCATATGGTGCGGATGGGATTTGGGAAAGCAGCCGACTGGGTCCAGTATGAATTTGAAATACCCCCTAAATTACCTGAAAA
>JAPLDN010000036.1 GCA_026391755.1 Bacteroidota bacterium | reverse complement strand
AGGAACGCAATTCGCCTCATCCACATCAATATCGAGGAAAAGTTTGGCAAAACGGGAAGCTTCTTTTTTAAGAAGCGGGGTCCCTTCAATATCGGGGTATATAGCTGCCACACCCCTTTGCAGGGCTTCGATCTCGGCTTGCACCCCTATTTCGGAAGGGGGGAGGCCGGGGACCCCCATTTCCATGCGGATAAACTTTTCACCGCTTTCTTTTTCGATGTTGTTGATAAGCCTTTTTATCTCACGGATCGTTGCTGTGCCTATATTAAGGATCTTACTTTCGCTTATCTGCCGGCGCACAACTTCGGAATTTATCGGAGTCTCTTTCATGTTTTCCCTCGGGTCAAAATTTGTTAATTGCTGAACAACAGCAAAAGTCATAAATAATTTCCAATCCGGCAATGATATTGATCATGCAGATATGACAATTATAAGAAATTATCAACAGTTTCAGAAAGGAGTCTCACTTCCCAGGTAACATGTTATACCCAAATCACTAAACCGATTTTGGACCTCAACAAGCTTTTCCCTTGTTGTCATCTCGAAACCGGGAAGCTTGTATACCATGCCTGCAAGCTGGTATTTCTCACGTCCAAGGTGATGAACAGGAAGAATATTCAGCTCATGACGGCCTGTCGAAAGAATAAAACCTGCTGTCGCAAGGATGTTTTCATCCGTGTCATTCATACCCGGCACAAGGGGTAACCTGAACACCAGCCGGCCTTTGAATTCCCTTCCGAGTTGCATGGCATTTTCAAGAATCCGGCTGTTTGACGAGGAGGTAAGGTTTTTATGGGAAGTTCCATCCATATGTTTCAGGTCAAAAAAGATCCATTCAAGCCAGGGGAGGGATGGTTCTAAATTTTTCCATGGAATGTCGCCGGAGGTTTCAACGGCAGTATGGATCATCGCCTCATAGCATCGTTTAAACAAAGCTGAGGCGAACTCTGGTTGTGCGAAAGGTTCCCCTCCTGTAAGAGTGACCCCGCCGTTTTCACCCCAGTACTGCCTGTCGCGTTTTATCCTGTTATAAAGATCCTCGATTTCGATATAGGAACCTCCTTTAGCCAGGGCTCCCGTAAGACAAACGCCGACACAGTCATAGGTATCGCATTTGCTGCATTTCTCCTTGTCAAACTCAAGCAGCCTGTTATCCTTATCGCCTATCACCGTTATAGCCTCGTGAGGACATGCCTTCAGGCAATACAGGTCGAAAAGGCATTTTGATTCTTTATAAAGGGGCTCGGGAAATGGTCTTATCCCTTCCGGGTTTGAACACCAGAGGCATCTGAGCGGACAGCCTTTCAGAAATATCAGTGTTCGGCAGCCAGGGCCGTCGTGGACCGAGAACCCCTGGATGTCGAAAATAAATCCCCCGGTTAATTTTGACTGATCCATTCGAAATCGGCACAGGATGCAGCATTCATATCCGGGTAGGCCAGGGTAGTCGACATACACTTGCCCAGGAAATCTTTTTCAGCAGTGTATTTTGTGCAAAACTTGCATTTCGCGATCTTTTCGGCCTTGTCGCAGAATGAATCGTCGGGGAGAATGTCTTGCTTTGAAAGCTTGCACATACCCTTGAAAACATCCACTGGAAGGTAAAATTTGCAGTCGGCGCAGGTGTTCATAATCTTTTTAGGTTACAGTTCTTCGTATTCTGTTCTCGCGATGACTTCATCCTGTATCTGTTTGCCGAGCTCGACCCAGTACTGGGTAAAGCCAGCCACACGGACCAGCAGGCTCCGGAATTTATCCGGATCGGCCTGGGCCTCTTTCAGCATCCTTGAATCCACTATGTTGAACTGCACATGGAACCCGCCTTTCCGCATATAGGAGCGGATAAGCTCGAGGAATTTACGGGAGCCTTCCCGTCCTCTCACAACCGAAGGATGGATCTTCATGTTCAGCTGTGAATTCTGGGATTGCGAATGGTTCCAACAGGTAGCTGAGTTAAACAAAGCATATGGACCGTGTTTATCGGTACCAGGGTAAGCCGAGACTGACCCATCAGAAAATGTAGTTCCCGACAAACGTCCATCAGGGGAAGCCAGGGTCACCGCTCCCATAGGGCCATGGGTCGAAACACTGATCTGGCAGGCGTACATAGGTTGGTCGTACAGGGAACGGTAGTTATGCGTCATCTCGCAGAACCAATCCTCCCATTGTTTGAAAATGGCATCCACATACAAATCGTCATTGCCGAACTTGGGAGCATCAAGGCTCTGCCGGTGTATCTTACGGTATTCAGTGAAATGTTCGGCCGGCTTCTGGTCAACCAGGGAGTATGAGCCGGTTTCCTGGGCTGTGTGATATCCGAAGTTGTCAAGAATGGCTTTCCGGTAATCTTCCAGGCTGAAATTCTTATCGTCGTAGATGTTTTTTTTCATTGAAGCCAGCGAATTAACAAGTGTGGTGTTCCCGCAGGATTCAATGTTGAACGTCGTATTGAACCTGGCACCCATCTGTCCGAGGTCCCGGCCCTTCTCAAGGCAGTCGGGCTTGAGCATGGAGTTGACCAGCGAAGGGCTGATCTTTCGCCAGGCGTCATGCTGGATGTTGTTTGTAAGGGTAAGTACATGCACCGCCCTGCTGAAATAATCCCTGAAGCCCTGCCAGAGTTCATCGTAGGTTTCCAGTTTGTAGCCATGGCTTGGGAATATCCTTTCTCCTGTGCGCATATCCACACCGTCGAAAATCACCGTTTCCAAAACTTTGGGCAGTGAAATAAAATGTACTCCAACGCTTGTCGCCGGTGCGGATCCTCCGGGTATCCAGTAGATCTCACCGTCGAGGTTCAGCGGCATCCAGCTTCCCGGGCTTGATTCAAGGCAGCCTCCTATCGCCCAGGCACGGGCTTCTTCAAGCTGCATCCCTTCATGGCCGTAATTGTTCAGGAGAAATTCCATGGCCACCTGGTTGTTGACCCATGCGGGGTAGCCGGCGCCGGCTTTGGTGCATTCTATACCTTTCAGAAGGAATTCCTCGGGCAGCTTTTCGTCGTAAAGCACCGATAAAGTAGGCTGGGGGGTTTCGCAGCTGATGCCGGTCTCAAGGATAAGCATTTCAAGTTCATTTGCCGCGGAGATCCCGTCTTTTGTAAGCCCGCCAAGGGCAAGATTGTTAAACGTATTTCCTGACAGTACACCGCCAACAACACCCATGGAGGCAAAACAATCTATCTCGGTGAATTTAATACGCATACATTCTAAAAGCTCTATGGTTTTCGCACGGTCAATGATCCCCTTGTCCATATCCCTTTTCCAGAAAGGAAATAAAACCTGGCCAACGCGGCCGGGTGAAAGTCCCGAAATGGCATCTTCATTAAGAACAGCAACGTGGAAAGTCCACAGCATCTGGAGTGCCTCATGGAAATTGCGTGGAGGATCCGAAGAAATATGATCAAGTATACCTGCCATTTCGAGGTATTCAGCCTTCTGTTGTTCTTCCTTTTCAACAGAAGCAAGGAACCTCGCTTCTTCCGCGTAATTCCTGATCCAGGATTTGATGCCCCGGAGCATGATGATCACGGCTTTATAAAAATACAGGCGATCCATCTCAGGATAACCTGCCACTTCGTTTATTCCCTCTTCACATATCCTGATGATCCCGTCAATACCGTATTGCAGGGGATAGTAATAATTCATGACCTCCCGTCCCTGCGGAAGAGTATAGCCGGAATCGAACATGCAAATAACCGAACGCATGATAGCTTCTTTCTCCTTATAGCCCGGCACCATCTGCTCGTATTTATGGCCGATGTCATCCACCGAACGGTCCTTCCACTTCTTGGCAACTTCAAGCATCACCGGCATTTCCTCAAGCCTTAAACCGAATTTTCCGGCTATCGAAATCACCTTGCCGGCCGATTTGGTAACATTGCCGCCTCCCTTGCCGACAGTAGTAAACGTATCGGCTGTAAGCTTACCCGATTCAAGGGCTTCCTGGTATAATTTATCCTCCGAAGCCATAAAAAACGCTTCCGAAAGCCAGGGCATTGGATATGAGCTGCGCAGATAGGATGCTTTTCCCATTGAAAGAAGTTCTCCCGGGTATATCACAGGGGTTAAATGCTCAAACCCCGCCTTAAGACTTTCAGCCCTCCGTATGACAGGAATCTCCCCGTCAAGTTCTTCCCACCGACGGGTGTACCAGTAAGGGAATTCCATAGATGTCGATGATTTGGCGCTGAAATACAGCTCACGGGCCTTGTTTGCCCTCGGGGTCGGTTTGCGGCCTTTCTCACGGTCTTCGACCTGCTGTGAAGGCTTATTCCCGTAATAATTTATTGATTCGGCCGGGCAGTCTTTAAAATCCGCCGGATTTTTACCCGTGTTGCTCATATGCTTATAATTAGATATGCAAAAGTAAGAAAAATTGTATCAGAATTCACCTTCAACAGCCACCTTCACTAGTCACTTCTTTTCTAATTCAGGTTGGGATCAGCTGGATAATTCGCCCAAATGGCATAGTCCTCTCCCATGTGCTTCAGGTAATTGCTCCAAAGGGACTCCGGAGGCTTTGCGATCACTTCTTCAGCTGTAGTATGGGATAATACCCAGGAATTCTCCTTTATCTCCCGTTCAAGCTGGTTTGGATTCCACCCTGAATAACCAACGAAAAAACGGATGCCGCTCTCGCTGATCAGCCCTTTGCGGATACAAGATTTTACTGTCTCAATATCGCCTCCCCAGTACAAGCCTTTCATGATCTTCAGGCTGCCTTCAACATGATCGAGGGTGTGAATAAAAAACACAGAGTCGGTCTTCACAGGCCCCCCTAAATAAACCTGGAAATCAAACTCCCTGAGATCTTCAAAAACTTCAGGCAGCCGCATATCAAGGGGCTTGTTGATAATGACCCCGAATGTCCCTTCCTTGCTGTGCTCGGCAAGCAATACAACGCTTTGCTTGAAGTAATAATCCTGCAAAGAGGGTTCGGAAATCAGTATGATCCCCTGCTTCGGTTCTATGATCTGTTTATTCATCCTTTCCCGGGGCTGTTTTCATCACAAACGTACACGAATTTGATTACTTTTGCAAGTAGCAAAAAATTTAGTTCGCTTAATAACGTTACTCCTTCAATATAAATTTCAGGGTAAAGATAATATCATTTAATGCCAAAGTCCAGCAACCAGGATAAACTTGATAAATTTTCGTCCGAATTCCCCTTTTTTATCTACGAGGAATTCAGGTTCTCACTTGATCGGGGGGGGCTGAATATAAACTTTCATTTTAACCTCGGCGACCGTTACCATTTTTATCCCTCCTTGTTTATCCCGAGAAGCAACTGGGCATTTGACGATGAAGTTCTGAAACCCCTTCTTCCATCGCTTGTCTTCCACATCGGCATGATCGAACTCATAAGTTACTGGAAAACAGCCTGTCCGCCCAAACTAATCATAAAACCTGCAGGACTTACACCGGAGCAGAAAGAATGGTGGAAGAAACTGTATTTCCTGGGGCTGGGTGAGTTCTTTTACCTGAATTCAATCAGCACAAACGTGAATTCATTTATGGAGATTGAAGTTGAGGGTGAGGACTATCCTTCTTTGGCTACGCCGGATATAGGGGCAGGTTTGATCGTACCGCTTGGAGGAGGCAAGGATTCGGCTGTCACACTGGATCTGCTTAAAACCGCCTTCGATACGTTGCCTCTTGTGCTTAATGCTCGCGGCGCAACATCCGGTGTCATAGATGCTTCTGAAATTACTGCGGGCAAGACCCTTCTTATATCCCGCAGTATCGACCCGCTTCTGCTTGAAATGAATGCAATGGGCTTCCTTAACGGGCATACACCATTCTCGGCTTTGCTTGCGTTTATTTCCCTTACCGCGGCCTTGCTTACAGGCAGGAAATTTATCGTGCTTTCCAACGAATCCAGCGCCAACGAAGCCACCATCCCGGGAACCAACATTAATCATCAATACTCGAAATCACTGGAGTTTGAGGACGATTTCCGGTTTTATGTGAGTAAATATATTACTCATGATATTGAATATTTCAGCTTCCTGAGACCGCTGAACGAGCTCCAGATAGCCTTGCTTTTTTCACGATTACCGGCTTACCATGATGTCTTCCGTTCCTGCAATGCCGGAAGCAAGACCGACACCTGGTGCTGCAACTGCCCTAAATGCCTGTTTACATTCATTATCCTGGCGCCTTTTTTTGGTTTGGACAGGCTTAACCTGATATTCGGGAAAAACCTTCTTGACCAGCCCGCGATGTCGGGTATGCTCAGGCAGTTCACAGGTGCCGCTGAGGAAAAACCTTTTGATTGCATAGGAACCATATCGGAAGTCAACCTGGCCTTATGCGAAGCTGTGAGGATGCAAGGTGCAAGACCGCTTCCGGCCCTGCTACAGCTGTACAGGGGCTCAGCCGAATTTGAGATATACAGAGAATTGGAATTTTGTTCATCCCTGGAATCCTGGCTGCCCAATAACCTTCAGGAACCGTTCGGGGACATTTTAAAAAAGGCCTTGTATGCTTGAGTTCCTGGAACAAAAGCTGGCTGGCAGGCTCACTGCCATTCTCGGTTTCGGCAGGGAAGGACAGTCGTCGTATTCCCTTATCAGGCAGGTCTTTCCCACTGAGCTTCTGCTGATTGCCGACAAGAATGAAAATATCAGCAGCCATCCATTGCTCGAAAACGACAGCAACGTCGAATTTTATACAGGTGAAGCATACCTCGATGTGATACCCCGTTGCGACCTGCTTATGAAAAGCCCCGGTATAAGGATCAATCACCTGGAACCGGCGGTTCCTGCGGGAAAAGTCATCTCCCAGACTTCTCTTTTTCTTGAAAAATACAGCCGGCAGATTATCGGGGTCACTGGAACGAAAGGCAAGAGCACAACTTCGAGCCTGATTCATCATATCCTGCAGCAGGCCGGAAAAGATTCCTGCCTTGTCGGGAATATTGGTTCCCCAGCTTTTCATTTCAGCAACAGGATAAAAGAGGGTACAATCATCGTTTTTGAACTTTCCTCCCACCAGCTTGAATATGTAAGTGTATCTCCCCATATCGGCGTTTTGCTGAACCTTTTCCAGGAACACCTTGATGCATATGCTTCTTATGAAGCATACCAGCAGGCAAAACTTAATATTGCCTGTTTCCAGGGCCCTGACGACTTTCTTATTTACAATTCTTCGGATGAGCTGGTTTCCGGGCATATAATTCGGTTTGGAAGCAAAGCCCATTGTTTTCCGTTTTCGTTGTCGCTTGAAAACCGTCAGGGGATCTGGCGCAATTCCAATACCATTTTTTTCTCCGACGGGATCCATGACCGTGCTGTTTGGGAGCTTGAACAAAAGCGTTATCTCAGGGGAGAGCACAACCTTAAGAATATTATGGCGGCCATCGGAGCATGCTGTGTGGCGGGGGTTGAAGATGAGGCGATCAGGGAAGGCATCTTAACATTCAAAGGACTTGAACACAGGCTTGAATATATTGGTGAAAACAGGCTGATCCATTTCTATAACGACAGCATAGCTACAATCCCTGAAGCATGCATTGAAGCTGTGAAATCGGTCCCAAAGGTGGATACCTTGATACTCGGAGGCTTCGACCGCGGAATAGATTATAATGGACTCTCTGCATTCCTTGCCGGATCAGGGGTACGGACACTTGTATTGGTGGGCGCCGCAGGCAGGCGTATAGGTGAATGCATGGAAGCCCTTAAACCTCATCCGCAGACCTTATTTTATATAAACCGTTTCGATTTATTAAAGGAAATTGTATTCCGGGAAACCAGGCCGGGATATTCCTGCCTGCTATCGCCGGCGGCTGCCAGTTATGATGAATTCGCGAATTTCGAGGAGAGGGGCAAACGTTTCAGGGAGTTGGTAAAGGCATGAAAAAGAAAGGATGCAGGATGCAGGATGCAGGATATCTGATATCTGATATCGGATATCGGATATCGGATATCGCAACCCGTATCCCGTATCCCGTATCCCGCATCCCGCATCCCGCATCCTGCATCTTCTATCTCGTTCTTTGTTTCTTCGCTACCGGCTCCATCGCTCAAACCTCATCCTACGATGCAGTAGTCGGTATTTATATAAAAGCTTATAGCCCCATCGCCGTCCTCGAGATGAACCAGTTCCATATTCCAGCGAGTATTACCCTGGCTCAGGGGATTATTGAATCGGGTGCGGGGCTGAGCAAACTGGCCGCGGAAGCAAATAATCATTTCGGCATAAAATGCCATAAGGACTGGACCGGTAAAACGTATCACCGTACCGATGACCATATCGACGAATGTTTCAGGAAATATGACCATCCCGAAGAATCCTTCCGCGACCATTCCGTTTTCCTGACCCAGAGAGACCGCTATAAAGGCCTTTTCCTTCTGCCGGTAACCGACTATCGTGCATGGGCTGAAGGTCTTCAGAAGGCCGGTTATGCTACCAACCCTCAATATGCCGAGAGACTGGTCCACACTATTGAGCAGTACCAGTTATACCTGTTTGACAAACCTGATTACCTGCCTGGAACAATAGCTGCGGCTAACCCTGATTTTACAAGATACCCATGGATTGCAACATTTACCCCGGCCGGTTTCGCAAATGACGGCAGGACCATTTATAAAAACAATGAGCTGAAATGCATCATTGCGCGAAATACCGACACTATGTCAACCTTGTCGGACCTGCTGGATGTTCCTGCAAAAAGGCTGATGAAATACAATGACCTGAAATTCCCGGGATCGCTTGAAGCCGGGCAGGTTGTATATTTTGAACCCAAAAAGCGTAAAGCTTCAGTAGATTTTCATATTGTAAGGGCAGGTGAGACGCTTTATGAAATATCCCAGCGCTACGGCATAAAAATGAAGTTGTTGTTGAAACGCAGCGGAATGTCGTCCGGGATAGAGCCATATCCGGGACAGGCTTTGCCCCTCAGGTAGGCTGTTTAAAAGCTGAAAATTGCACTTCTATCTTGAAGGAATGAGGTAATTGCGCAGATAGCTGCCCGATCCCACTACCAGGTTAAACGATTCCTCGCTATCCATATGACCGATGTCGAAGGCTGTGTTTCCATATACGCCTGGTTCCATCGGATAATATCCTTTTGAGTCGAACAGGAAGAGTTCACCTGTTTCAGGTATTGTAACTCCAATCAACGAAATCCTGTTCAGACCGTCATACAGGACGAAGGGAGCGCGGCTGATCTCCCTGCGGAACACATAAGAATAGATGAGCTTGTTTGAGCGGCTGTAATAGGATATCTTGTTCTTATCAACGAAGATATATTCGGGGACAATATTGCCCATTACATTCTCATTAAAAAACCAATGGCGAGGTGAAAACTGTCCGAGGCTGATCTCGATTGTTTTCCCGTTTTCCTGGATAAATATAAGTTTCCCGCCCGGACCCGTAGTGACAAAGATCCCTTTCTGGGCCATGTTTACAGGGTAAAAGGTAGAGTGATCGGCCGGGCGAAACATAGGGCCCACCCTTATCCTTTGCCGGCCCTGGCGGTCAGTGATTATAAGGTTATTCTCAAGGTCTCGTATGAAAAAGAAATCCTTGTGGTTCGATACTATGTATTCTACCGGGTTTCGGATGGCAGCTTTCATCAGGGGCCTTTCCCAATTTGCGACAGAATGTCCTTTAAGGTCGAACTGGTAAATGCGTTTATCGTTAAAAGCAACGAAGATCCTGTAGTCGGCCTTATGGTCAAAATTAACGATGGTCAGCGCATTGGTAGCCGGTATAGGGAATCGCATGGGATAGTCCCGGGCGGACTGTCCATCGGATCTCAATAAGTAAAGATGGGAATCGGTGTTAAAGAAGTAAAACACAGTGTCGCAGTAGGGCATGATCACGGCTTTGACTTTTGAAAGGATCTTTCCCATAACATGCAGCCTCCAGCGAAGCAATCCGTTGGCGCCATACTGGTATATATTATTCAATGTGTCGCGTACGAGGATAACAGGGTCACTCTTAGCCATTGTGTTCAGGATCTGAGGACTGCCGGTGATGGTTGTATCAAGCTTTGCCTTCCAGTTTAAGGGGCCCTCTTTCCGGAGATTAGGCGTATACCCTATAAAGATGCTTGTAGAAAAGAATTCTTCCTGTGAGGAATACTGTATCCCTACAGGTTGAAATTTTTTCAGGCTGTCGAGCATGGGATGAAGGGTTGAAAGCAGGGGATCGTCAATCATCCGGCTTATGGCTTTCGATGCATACGGAGTGTTGAAATAAATGAAAATATTTGACCGCCCCGCCATTTTACCGCTGAAATCAAGATAATCTTTGTTCCTGCCAAGGGTATAACCGGTAATATTCTCGTCGATAAGAAATTTCAATGCCGACGGGTCCTGCCCGAAGACAAGGGCGTGATTGATAAAGGTATACCAGGCATGGCCTGCCGGTTCAAAAAGGGAGCCAAAAAGATTCTGGAGAATATGATTGAAATGGATTCCGGTAATCCTGTATCCTTTATACCTTATGGAATCTTTTTTAATGCCCATCCTTACCCTGAGGCTGTCGAGCAATGACACGGCCAGAATTGAATCCCTGACCTGGAAAGCCGCGAATACCCTGTCGCTGCCCTGGCCGGAATCGGCTTCCATGGCAAAAACCATAGCCTGCTTCCCCATCCATGGCAGAAAAAAGTCGGAAAGGTTTATCCGGTATCTCTGGTTCATCTGGCTTAGGGCGTTCTGGTTGCCTGCTTCCAGTTCATCCTGGTGATTTCTCAATTCCAGGCGTTCGAAATAGGTGGTAAGATCCCCCCATCCAAAAAAAGCGAAATACGCTACCTTCTCGGGCGCCACTGAAATAAGTTCATTGGGCTGGGGGACCTGTCCCGTAAACAGGTTGAGGTAATGAAAGGTAGTATCGTCGGCAAGGGTAAATCCATTCAGGAAAAGCTCGTCTTTTTTTATAATCACATCCAGCCCGCTCCAGGAAGCAAGACGCGCAAGCTGTATCAGGGCCATATGGTTTTCGGTCCTCGAGATCCTCGATAAAGCCAGGGCTAACATACGATAGTTCACATAGATATTCGCATCGGCTTTTTTACCCGAAGGGACTTCCACTTTGTGAAATCCTGAAGCCTGGAAAGCAGGGGTGTTGAATGTGAGGCGGTCAATGGATTTTTTTACAAGGTCGGCAAGAAAACTTCCGATGAATACCCCTTTGACCGTGGAATAATAAAAAGGTGTTGATTTATCGCCGCTTTGCAGGCGATGGATCGTGGTGGAAGCATACGGAGTTTCGCTGATCTTCGCCGAATCCCCGAAAAGTTCTCTTGCAAATTCATCGGCATACTTACCAGGATCAAGGCCGGGAGCAGAAGTAAGAAAAACCACGCCGAACCTTGTATGGCCGCTGAGGGTTAGTGTAAGCACGAGGTTATATCGCTGAAGTACAGCACTGATATTCTGATTCTTACGACTTATGGAATCAAACAAATGAAGCTCGTTCTTAATCGATCTGATTACAGGATAGCGGGAAAGTGATTTCCAGATCAGGTTTGAACGGTTAAGCTCTTCCCAGAGATTACCGGGTTTGTTGATTTTTATTATCAGAGCCGTGTTATCTGGCACCGCATTCAAAGGGGACTCATCCGGCTGAACTGAATATTCGGCCAGCCGGTATATTCCCCAGCCCAGGACTGCAATTACTATTGCGGCTCCAACTGAGAATAACCAGACTTTAGCTCTCTTCATAAAGCCAGCTTTAGCTGTTGGTACAACCTGAAACTCATACGGTGGTGAGGGCAGGGTCCGTGATGACAGATTGCCTCACGGTGTTTGCGGCAGGGATATCCCTTATTGTTTACCCAGTCGTATTGAGGAAAATCTTTCGCAATACCGCACATATAATCATCCCTGTATGTCTTTGCCAGGATGGATGCGGCAGCGATCGACATGAATTTCGCATCTCCTTGAATAATGCACTGATGGCGGATGTCGTTAAGGGGTTTGAAACGGTTACCGTCGACAAGCAGGAGTTCGGGCCTTATTGGAAGTTTTTCAATGGCAAGGTGCATGGCGAGTATGGAGGCATTGAGGATGTTGATCTCATCAATGGTGCCGGCTGAGGCAGTAGCGACGGCCCATGCAAGGGCCTCCCGTTCAATCCTTTTCCTGAGTTGCTCCCGTTTACGTGCCGGGAGCTGTTTCGAATCATTCAGCTCCAGATCCTTATATCCTTGCGGGAAAATGACAGCAGCAGCAAAAACAGGACCTGCGAGGCAGCCTCTTCCTGCTTCGTCGACTCCGGCTTCAATCAAACCCTCAGTATAAGAGGCCTGTAACATAAGCCTTATTTTATTCAGGGTTATAAAAGTACGAATTGATCAGGATCAGCAGAAAATAAATCAGGAAAATGATCTCAGCCCATCTCTTTTTCTTAATCCCAAGGAATGCTGAAGTCAGCATTAGTGTAAGGGAGGGGAAGATCAGGATAAGATGGTAAACAACCATGGTTGTTGAATAGGCTATGCTCAGCATCGAAATCAGGACAAGCCAAACCACAAGGTATGTTTTAGCCCTGATCTCGGCTGTCTTTTCCATGGGGCCGCTTAGCAGATAAGAAAAGCCCCAGATTGCAAGCACAAGAGTGAATATCCCTATGACCCAGTCATCAGTATGCAGGTGAATGGGATAGAAGAAAAAGGAAGCAAGCATTTTCTCATAAACTATGATCTGGCCTGTAAGCTGATCGGTAAGGAAATAAAATGCAGCCAGAAAGAGATAAGGTGTTAATA
>JAPLDN010000024.1 GCA_026391755.1 Bacteroidota bacterium | reverse complement strand
CCGGGTAAATGTTTGTCCCTTTAATGGAATTAGAATCACTTTCAGTCAAATATCCTGCCCTGGTGATGTTTAGATTGATGACCTGAACCTGATGGCTGGGGTTGCCCGGAATGGTAAACAAAACCTGCGGAACAGCTCCTGTACTTATATGTAACGACGAAAAGTAAAAATTTAGTACCTTTGCAGGCCAAATTTCAATCCAAACGCGGATGTGGCGTAATTGGTAGCCGCGCAAGACTTAGGATCTTGTGCCTCAGGGCGTGGGGGTTCGAGTCCCTTCATCCGCACCAAATTAAATTAAAAGCCTGGAATATAAAATTTCCCGGCAGAACTAACAGCTTACTAATTATAACAGGAATTCATGAATTTATCCAAAGAGAACACAGGTGAACTAACCGCGACAATCCGGCTGGAAATTATACCGGAAGATTACTCTGAACAGGTAAACAAAGTGATCAGGGATTACCAGAAAAAAGCCAACATCCCGGGATTCCGTCCCGGGCATATTCCTTCAGGGCTCATCCGTAAAATGTATGGGAAAGCAGTTCTTGCAGAGGAAGTCAACAAACTCATCTCCGATTCGCTTACAAATTACATAAAAGAGCAAAAACTTGACCTGCTCGGGAACCCTATTCCAAACCAGGAGAAGAATTCGGCTGTTAATTTTGAGACCCAGACCAGTTTTGAGTTCTTTTTTGACATCGGGTTTGCACCTGAATTCAAAATCCCGTTCGGACCTGAAACAGAAGTCGAAGATCTTGAAATTATTGTCGATGACAGTATGATCGACAAGTATGTGGATGAAACACGGAAACGTTTCGGGACACCAGTCAAGGCTGAAGAAAGCGAACTGCCCGTGGGATCCGTTGCTGCTGAGGTGCCTGCAACTGATGAAGACATTAAACCTGCAACCAAAACACCGGAAGTTATCCCCGCCGAAATGACGACCGAACTCTTTGAGAAGGTATATCCCGGGGACAAGATTGAAAACGAAGAGCAGTTCAGGGAAAGGATCAGGAAAGACGCCTCTGCAAGTTTTGCCCAGGAAACAGACAGGATATTTTTTAATAAAGCAACTGACATTCTTGTGAAGAGCACAAATTTTGATCTTCCTGATGAATTCCTGAAACGATGGCTGCTTGAATACAATGAAGGTAAATTTACGCAGGAACAGATTGAAAAGGATTATACTTCCTTCAGGGAATCAATGAAATGGCAGCTGATCGAGAACAGGATCATCCGCGACAACAACATTAAAGTCAGCGACGAGGATATCAGGCATTATATCAGGACTGTCATGCTTCAAAGGGTCGGCACGGAATTTGTCGATCCTGAAATGGAAAAGAAGTACGAATCAATTGTCGATGCTTTCATGCAGAATAAGGAGCAGGTTCAAAGGATCAATGACCAGCTTTACAATGCACGCATGCTGGGGCTTTTCAAAACAACGCTGAACATTGTAAAGAAAGAAGTCTCCTACGACGAATTCATTAAAATAGCATCGGAGATGCATGAACACGACCACAGCCATCATGACCATGAGCATGAGCATGAACACGATCATGAACATGAACACGAACACGAATAACAAAGCCATGAGCCATGAGCTATGAGCTATAAGACAATCAATCAAAAAGTCAACAAACAATATTATGGACGAATTTTCGAAATATGCAATACGGCACAGGGGCATCAGCGGACTGAGCCTGGAAAAATACAAGAGTATTTCAGCCAACTACATCTCTCCTACCATCATCGAGGAAAGGCAACTCAATATTGCGACCATGGATGTTTTCAGCCGCCTGATGATGGACAGGATTATTTTTCTCGGGGTTCCCATTGATGATTATGTTGCCAATATAATCCAGGCACAATTGTTATTCCTTGAGTCGGTCGACTCCCATAAAGATATCCAGATATACCTTAATACCCCGGGAGGGTCTGTTTATGCCGGCCTGGGCATTTATGACACCATGCAATATATTAATCCGCATGTTGCCACAATTTGTACAGGAATGGCGGCATCTATGGGTGCTATTTTGCTTTGTGCAGGGGAAAAAGGCAAACGGACTGCCCTGAAACATTCGAGGATATTGATCCATCAGCCAATGGGAAGCGCTGAGGGACAGGCTTCCGATATTGAGATCACAACCCGTGAAATCCAGAAGCTGAAAAAAGAACTTTATGAAATTATTTCCATGCATTCTGGTCAGCAGTATAAGAGAATATTAAAGGATGCCGACAGGGATTACTGGATGACCGCCGAAGAAGCCAAGGAATATGGTATGATCGACGAAGTTCTCCTGAAGTCTAAAAAAGAGACCCAATAATGGCAAAGACTGAAGAGCGCTGTTCATTCTGTGGAAGGGAGAAACGTGAGACCAGGATGCTTATCGCCGGCCTGAACGGTCATATCTGTGACAACTGCGTTCAGCAGGCCCAGACTATACTGGCGGAAGAACTTGCCTCGAAAAAACCTAAAAATTTCCAGGAGCTGGCCCTGCTGAAGCCGCATGAGATCAAGAAATATATCGACCAGTATGTGATCGGGCAGGAAGAAGCCAAACGTGTTATTTCCGTTGCCGTTTACAACCACTATAAGCGCATCCGTCACGCAAAAGAAGCCAGGGAAGATGATATTGAACTTGAAAAATCAAATATTATAATTGTTGGTGAAACCGGGACAGGGAAGACCCTTTTAGCAAGAAGCATCGCAAAAATGCTGAACGTCCCTTTTTGCATTGCAGATGCGACAGCTCTGACTGAAGCAGGATATGTAGGGGAAGACGTAGAAAGCATATTGGCCAGGTTGCTTCAGGTTGCCGACTATAACCTGGAAGCTGCCGAAAGAGGGATTGTGTTTATTGATGAGATAGATAAAATTGCAAGAAAAAGCGATAATCCTTCGATCACCAGGGATGTTTCAGGGGAAGGCGTTCAGCAGGCCCTTTTAAAAATGCTGGAGGGAGCTATAGTGAATGTTCCTCCCCAGGGCGGAAGGAAACACCCGGAACAGAGGATGATACAGATAAACACCCAGAATATATTGTTCATTACGGGCGGTGCGTTTGACGGTATTGATAAAAAGATTGCGAACCGTTTACAGACAAACCGTATCGGTTATAAGGTTGACAGGAAAAGGGAGGAAGTTGACAAAGACAATATCCTTCAATACATTTCACCTGTGGACCTTAAGGCATACGGGCTGATTCCTGAGCTTGTAGGCCGTATGCCTATTGTAACTTTCATGCATGCACTGGAC